>QYPU01000016.1 GCA_007280145.1 Dehalococcoidia bacterium
GGAAAATCGAAGCGTGCCAGGATATAAGCCAGGGGAACACCAAACACCGCTCCAACCAGGGTGGCCAGCAAAGCCGTATATATGCTCAGCCAGATAGCGCCTCTTACCTGGGCATCCAGCAGAGTATCAAACAGCGTCGCCGGGCTTGATGAGAATATTGTCTTGGCTAATGGCACGAAGACGAAGAGCATAATCACCAGGGCGAGGAGGGCAAAGGTGAGTGTCATCTTATTAGCCAGAAGCCGCCTTAGCAGTGGTAGCCTGTTGCTCATAATGTCACCTCCACATATAAAAAAGCGTCTCGAAAGGAGACGCTCCAAGATTGCAGCTACTGAGCTCTCCTTTTCAAACACGGGAGGCGTCACCGTTTCCAGTGGCACCCTATCGGCCGATGCCCTTAGGCGGACCCCTTAGGGCAAAAGGCTCGGAAAGCGTAATATTAGATTTAAGGCATTATAGCAAGGAGAATTGACACTTACAAGCCAGTTATGCTAATTTATTCCCTGCAAGGCAGCGTAGCTCAGGGGTAGAGCAGGGGACTCATAAGCCCTTGGTCGCTGGTTCAAATCCAGCCGCTGCCACCAGGATTTCTCGTTATTCCTATTCTTTTTCTAGCCTCTTTTGCAAGCTCTCAAATCGCATTTTTTTAAAGACTAGGTCTTGAAGAATAGGATCAACACTATTGCTAGAATCTTCTTCTTGTTTTATCATTTCTGATGTAATATCTACAAGTCGAGGTGTAAGATTTTCCATTTTCTTTGCCCAAGTATCGTAGGTTTCCGAGTCGATATGGCTATAATAAAATTTGGCAAGAGGCCCTACTAGAGCGACATGCATTAGAAAAAACATAATAATAAAATTTTCCTGTATGGAAAATTCTGCTTCGGGTGTTCTCGCAGTTCCGAAATGAGCTATGCGTAACATGCCATGATCTCCAGCTTCTCTTTCTTGTAGAGGTGATAAGGAGCCAAGAAGATTTGAGTGAACTCCATGGCTTAAAGAACCATAAAAAGCATATTCTCTTGCCTCAATATGCAATTTCTTGAGCTGAGCGTTTACATCACTGGGCTGATATTCATTAAGATTAATTAACCACCTTTCCGCATAACGTGGCTTCTTTAAGAATAATCGTAACAATTGTATGCATTCTATAATATCCCTGATTAATGGTTGTGATTGATCTGGCAATCCCCACAGGAGCAACTGTTTTGCACCTTCACAATCATTGAACATTCTTGAGGATAAAGCCAATAATGCTAATTTGTAATTGGAAGTACTTTCAGAATGACCTTCTAATGGCTTAAACGATTCTAACATTAATGTAGCCATATCGCCGAATAGAATTCGCTCTTTCAGAAACTTACCTTTCAACCAATCAGATATTGTCTGCTCAACCTTTTCCATATCTTTGTATTCAATAATCATTGTCGTTTTCCTACGTGTCACCTGTTTCAATTGACCGAACTAGAGTATGTAATAGCGTGAATATCTGTAAATCGCCTCGCTTCAACGATTGCCAAATCGACAACACTTCTTGGGGGCAGGTAAGTATCTCGGGCATCTTTTGCATAAGTAGGGAGGCCATTCAGCCAGCTCTCGTGCCGGCAACTCCAACTTGTGCAGTGGTACAGTGATTTGGGGCAGGTCATTTCTAGATAAAGCTAACACGTCATTTTCAGATGTCCGCCTCGATTCTGCCGTCCTGTATCTTTACCACCCTATCGGTGTGTTTCGCCACCTCGCTATTGTGAGTCACTACTACAAACGTGGTCCCAAACCTTTCGTTTATTTCCCGGAAGTTCTTGCAGACTCTCTCGGTTATCCTTGAGTCCAGATTGCCAGTAGGTTCGTCCGCCAGCAGAATCCTCGGATTGTTTATGAGAGCTCTGACAATGGCAGTTCTTTGCTGTTGGCCGCCAGACATTCTGGCCGCCGCGTTGTTCTTTACATTCGAGATGCCCATCATATCGAACAAGTCTTCGGCCCTCTCCAGTATCTCTTTATCGACCTTCCCGCTCTTTATTAGATAGGGTATGAGAGCATTTTCTATAGCAGTGAACTCGGGAAGAAGATAGTGATATTGAAATACAAAACCGATGGTCTCATTCCTTAGCTCGGCAAGTCGGTTCTTGCCCATGGTATCAGTCCTCTGCCCATTTATGAAAACCTCCCCTCTTGTAGGCACATCCAAAGTCCCCATGATGTTAAGCAGCGTGGACTTCCCACTTCCCGACTCGCCCATGATAGAGCTACAGGAGCCTTCCTCAAAGCTCAGGTCTACGCCGAAAAGCGCCTGTGCATCTATAGCCCCTGCGTATGTCTTGTCGACGTTTCTGAGTTCAATGATGCTGCCCATATCACCTCTCCCTGATCACATCTACAGGACTTAGCTTCAATGAATTCCTGGCAGGCACTATAGCCGCCAGTATTGCGGAGAATAGGGCTATCAGCCACGACCGAAGAATGAAGTCGTATTGAATACGAAGCTCGAATAGCGGTGGTTGGCCCTCAACCGTAGTAAGGGCGACAAAAGCATACACCAGACTCAGTCCCAATGCTATGCCCAAGAGAGAGCCCACCAAGCCGATCAAGAAGCCTTGATAGAGGAATATCAGGCCCGCATCGCGGTCCTTTATGCCCATGGCCTTCAAGATTCCTATATGTCTGGTCTTCTGAAGTACACTGATGGATAGGACGCTCGAGATGGCTACTATCACAGAAACGAGTATGATTGCCTGTATTATTGCGCTTGAGATTCGCTGCCCCTCCAATCCTCTGAGCAGCTGCTGGTTTTGTTCCTTCCAGTTCTCTACCTTGATATTGTTGTTGTCCAGTGCTTTTTCAAGCTTATTGGCTACTATGTCAGCCCTGAACAGGTCACTGACCGTGACTTCTATAGACGTTACCCTGCTGCCAAACCCGAACATCTTACGGGCTGTCTCAAGTTTCGTAATCAACCATGTCTTGTTTATGCTCGATGCTCCGAGGTCATAGAGGCCTGATACGGTCAACGCGCTATCGGTGCCGCCGGGCGTTGATACTGTTAGTCTGTCGCCGATATCCAACTCCAGCTCCTCGCTTAGGTCCTTTCCAACGATGACCTCACTGCGCAATTGATATGGGCTTCCTTTGTATATTGAATCGCTGATATTGTAGATTCTGTCAGCCGTCTCGAAATCGAATCCTCTTACAAGGACAGGTTTGCTGGTACTTCCTCTCCTGGCGAAGGCATTTCCGCTGGCTGATACCGATACCACCTCCACGGGAGCAATCTTCTCTATGTCATCAACCATATTCTCCCAGCGACGGATGGTGACATCGTCTACGGATGATGTGATTGTTATGTGGGGTGAGCGGCCCATAGTACTGTCAACTAGGCTCTGCTGGAGACTGTTTATCAACAGACCAACGAATATCTGGACAGATATTGCAATGCCGATTCCCGCGACCATCAATACGGTCTGTCCTCTCCCTGACTTCAGAAACCGCACTGCTACCCTGAAGGAAATCATCATCGCTGCTACGCCGATGGCCTTCTAATGTACCCACAGGCCTTCAAATGTAGGCCGACCACCTGTTGCCCCGTACTGAACTATGGAAATCTACTCTCCCCATTATATCGCTAGTCAAGGCTCGCTAGTCAAGGCTCGCTAGTCAAAGCAAAGCTTAATTTGCTTCTTTTGTATTAGATGGATGGAAGTCTTCTTGTATGTCTTCAACGAATTTGGGGACAGTATGTATGCGCTTTCAGCAGTATTGGCACGGCTTTCTGATAGACAGCCTGAGTGGCCGAGTCGTTTTCGTCAATACCACCCATGCTCAGGCCTGATCTCGTCCTGCTTAACCATAGCATAAACGAGTCCACCTTGACCTTCTCCAGACTCTCGCTTATCGTAGCTCAACTTCGATAGTGAGAAGTGAAAGGATAGGCAAAGATGAAAGGCACTATCACATCACCAGTTATGACTGGCCCTCATAAGCCCTTGGTCGCTGGTTCAAATCCAGCCGCTGCCATTTCTTTATATTGCTCTTAAAATCACCACATTCCAGGTAATAAGCGATATTTCGTCTTCATGACATATTCTTTATAACCGTCTAGATTTTCGAGCAATTCCTTTTCTTCCCCTTTGATGCGAGCAACTAACAATATTACTAAAAGCACCACTGGAATCATAGCCCAATAGGAACCAAGCGCCAGGGGGGAGAATGCGTAAAGGATAAGCAGAGACAAATACATGGGATGCCTTACAATCGAGTATAGTCCGGTCGTTATTACCTTCTGGCCTTTCTCTACTTCAATAACACGTGATGCGTAGCTATTAGTTTTCAACACAAGCGCAAATAACAGATAGCCTAATAGAACTAAGGCATCAGCTATCATCACCACGATCCAGGGCACATTTGACCACCCAAACCTTATATCAAATCCAGGGATGATAAATGCTGGCAGAAAGAATAGAAAGGACGAGGCAATAACCAACTTTTGTGTTTTCTGTCTTTCTTTCATTCTCATTCTTCTTTCAAGTAACTCTGGATCATGCTTGTACAAATACCTGGCCATAATAGACATCGATACTAGAATTATGAGTATGTAGACCCAGGCTTGCCAGTAGTTGAAAGTCCACGCAGGCAAAAAGAACATCGACCCTAAAAGGAGAAAGGCCGCAAAAAGGCTAATAATTACTGCCTTCTTCAGGGACTTAAAGCTTGACCCACCGGAAGCCACCCTATTTGGTTTTTCGTTCATACAGTACCTTTCCACTGATTTGTTCTAGACCACCTAATTCAATTTTAGATAAGCCCAAGTACAGCCAGCAGATAAAAACTTCCGGAGACGACAAGATATATTCCTATTATCCAAGCTATTATCCGTAGCTTTAAACACACCGTGAATAAAGTGCCAAGTAATCCCCAGAAAAATACCGAGGCTGGTACATAAACTTGTGGAATTCTGAAAAGCCAGGGTATTGTGTAATGTGCTTGAGAAGAATGTGGGTCACCAAAAAAACTGATTGAAAGACCATATACTGCATCACCAAGCAATGTTCCGGGAACATTGAGTAAGAACAACGTATCTGTGTGTTGGCGAAACCAAACAGAGATAAAACCCACTGCTATACCATAAATTATGAACCCCGTAATAGTAATTTTCTTCATTATTTCAAATCCAGCCGCTGCCACTTTGTTTGCTTTCTTACTCTATACAAATTCGTCTTTAGATAGAGCAATCAGTACTACGGCTGGTATCCCTAGAATAATTAAAGACAATACGGCTGCAATTGAACCGGCAAGAGACCACCGCCATCGCTTCCTTAGTATGGCGAGTATTCCGCCTACCAGAGCAAGTAGGGCAATTAAGACGGCCGGTATGGACATACCGAATATGATACTTGGCACAAATGGAGGCATATCTCCTTTGCCAAAACCGCTACCCGCAGCACCCAAACCGATAGAATAACTGGCAGTTCCTAATAAACCAAGGAGTCCAGAAAAAACAGTCAAAATTCCTCCGATTATCGGTTTCTTTGTCTTACTCATAACGGTTAAAATCCAGCCGCTGCCACTTAGTTTTTGAGCCTGTTTTGCGTATTTCTTAACTCCCCCTTGAAATTTTGCTTAACAAATTTGGTTAGCTTTTGCGCGTGAATTTTGCGATAGTTTTCTCAACCTTAATACTACTGTGGAAATATGCCATGTTTACTCTAATAAGTCAAGGTAATGCATAATATCAAACCAGTCACGGTTGATGTGTATCGGACGATCAAGCAGGAGGAGATTAGTGAGGAGCATAAGAGGTTTGGGCCGTTGGGATAGCAGGAGCTTTATTTCTCTCGAACAAACGCTGGCTATTAGCTATAATATGACTGTCAGGTAATATATTGCGGTAGTGAGCTCGAAAGCATGAATAAGACAAAAGTCGCCTTGGTAAGATGTGATACATACGAAGAGGATAAAGTCCTTAAGGCCGTTCAGACGGGGCTGGACCTTCTCGGTGGAGTTTCCATTTTCGCAAAACGCCACGAAAGGATAGTAATGAAACCGAACGTGCTAGTTGGCACAAATCCTGAAAACTGCGTAACTACACATCCGGTAGTGTTCAAAGCGGTGGGGCGATTGCTCATGGAAGCGGGCGCCAGTGTCTACTACGGTGACTCACCATCGTTCGGCAAGTGTGAGTTTAGTGTGAGAAGAGCCGGTCTGAAGCGTATCGGGGATGAATTAGGGTTCAGTCTGGCTGATTTTGATGCCGGGAGGCAGGTTAGTCACCCGGATGGGTTGTTGGTGAAGAGCTTTGTGATTGCCAACGGCGTTTTAGACTCTGATGGGTTGGTAAGTCTGCCAAAGTTCAAAACGCACCCGCTTGTCCGATTTACTGGAGCGGTTAAGAATCAGTTTGGCTGTGTGCCTGGCTTGCTGAAAAGTCAGTATCATGTTAAGTTGCCTGACCCTTACGATTTCGCCACCATGCTTGTTGACTTGAATACTCTCGTCAAACCGCGTCTTTGTGTCATGGATGGCATCATGGCTATGGAGGGCAACGGACCGCGAAGCGGCAAACCGAAGAAGATGAACGTACTGCTGTTCTCCAGTGACCCCATTGCCATAGATGCAACAGCTTGTAGAATAATTAATCTTGACCCCGCAGTTGTGCCAACATCAAGGCCAGGAGAGCAGGCGGGTCTGGGAACATACCATATCGAGAACATTGAAATAGTCGGAGATGATATGGAACAGTTCTTCGACGAGACTTTTGAGGTAATACGGACTCCGCCAATGCCTTGCACTGGCAGCCGATTGCGAACCTTCGTCAAGAATCGAATATGCGAGAGACCGGTTATCAACAAAGCAAAATGCACCAATTGCGGCACCTGCGTCAGGATGTGCCCGGTTGAACCTAAAGCTGTTGATTGGCACACGGGTGATACATCCAGGCAACCTACACATCGGTATGACCGCTGCATCCGCTGTTACTGCTGCCAGGAAGTATGCCCGGAGGGAGCTATTCTACTGGAGAGTCCATTCCTGGGCAGGTTCTTCTCCCGTGCTTGATGTTACAGAGGTTATTGGGACATAGTACGCTAATGATGACAAATAGGTATTGTCAGGCTGTGGGATGCTATGACGCGGTGGAAGCACATAGGAAGTATTCGCCAATGGACAATATTAAAATATAGGCTTCTTTATATCTGGGCTGGTTTTTTGTAGGGCAGGTCAATTCCCATATTCTTGACTACATCCCTGAGTTCAGATACTTCTTGCTTCCAAGTATTAGTAGCGTCATGCAAACCGACAATCCCAAGTATCTGCGTGGCTTCAACAGCAATTAACAGCAATGATTGAAACTGTATCTTAAAATAGTCCTCAGTTATCGGTCCTGCAATAATTCCTTTGCTACCGATTGCACCCTCCCCATCCCAAGTTTCGAGTTGAATTGCTTCTACGTTAGGATGTGTATGTTGACTAATATAACCATAATGATTTCTCAGTACTTGTAGTAGGTCATCCTCACTTTTACCTTCACCTTCTTCCGCTAGAGCCTTATCAATCTTGCCTTGTTTAATTTGACTTCCTTCTCTGAACCATTCCGGGGCTTCTTCCGGATATTTATAGAAATACCATTCTCTTGTCAGCGCTTCGTGTATGCTTCTTTCCAATACTTGAACTTCAGCCCAAAACCCGTATAGCATCAGCTCACGTGCTGCCCTAAGTTGTCTAACTACCCTGCAAGCCATAGCTACAACTATTTGATCAGACTTAGTCCATTCTTTATTATGGCTAGATGCAAATGCCAGAGCTTCGTATTGTAATCGGAGTGCCAAATTAAAGAGTCTCAATTCCTCTGAGACCAATTTCACGGATACTTCTCTGTTGACTTTATCACTGCCATCTATTAATCCAAACATGTCATTACCAGACATGCCAGCTAAGTTTTCTACAAGTATTGGCTTTCCACTTATTTCTGGCTTGATATTTTTAGATTCGTTAGTTTCATCGTTCAGGTATGACTTTCCCAATAATCCTGCAATAAATACAACAAAAGCAATTACGGTCACTCCAGCTGCAAAAAGACTGATGTTTAAAATATTGTCGATATTAGCGGACAAATCCGAGTCCATAGAAGCAAGGATAAAGCTATACCCCATAACTAGAAGGATCGCCAATACTAGTTTTGGAAAATATTTTCTGAATCTCTTAGTATTTGAAAATAGTAACAGTAGGAATATAGAAATAATCCCGGCAATGATTTTTAGCCAGGTCCAATTATTGACAATGGAACTCACAAAGGTATTAAACTGAACTTTGTAAATCAGCAAAAACACTATAAATGGTAACAATATACAAATCAGAATAAGAATAGAAAACGATAATGCTGATTTCCAAGGCAATTTTCTCATTTCACTTTGACCTGCCCCCAATAATTGTACCACCTTTAAAGTGAGAGTTGTTGGACCGCAAGCTGGGTTTGATTGCCTGGGGATAACAGTTCACAAACGCCAAATACCACAGTCACGAAAACCAGTAGGCTACACTCGAAATTTTCTAACTTCTTGGGGGCTATCGGTAATAGTGGACTGGTTATTGGGGGATAGGTCGTCCCAGGGTGCGCATCATGCCCCTTACACTTATTCGGTATATGGCGTTTTTTCTCCCGACACCCGCATCCACATGGCGAGAATAAAGCCTGCCATGCTACATACAAATAGCATGCCGGAATTATCTTGAAAAAACCTGACCCAATCAGGGTTACTCTTTGGTGAAGGCGTGAATTCAATTTCTGGTCGAACTACCTGACCGTCATAGAGTTCCTCGTATTCACCTGTGTAGTATGGCTCGCCTTTGGGGAAACACCAATTGGCAACTCCAACCATGACCAGCAAGATAACACTGAAAATAATTGGGATAAAATACCAAGTCCTCATCTAGTCTCTCCTAGCTATTAACCTGCCTTATATTATTGTATCACTTTTAAAATCAAATTTGTTGGTTTACAAGCTGGTATAATTGCCCGGGGATGACAGTTCAGACACGACAAATGCTATTGTCTCAAAAACCAATGACGTCCACGCGATTTGTTCTAAATTTTATCGGGCTATTTTTGCTCTCTTCTTATTCTCTCTGCTTCCTTTTCTATTGCTCCTCTATCCGATTTTCCTCCAAAGACGAAAACCCCTAGGAAGTGGAAAAGTATGCCGATGCCCCAGCCGCCCAGGGGAAAGATAAACCA
>QYPU01000014.1 GCA_007280145.1 Dehalococcoidia bacterium
ATATTATAATGGCTCTGGATGAGTGCCCTGCTTTTAGTGAAGGTGTGTCAAAGGTGCAGGAGGCAGTGGAGAGGACTTATCGATGGGCGGAAAGGTGCCGGAGCCATCACCAGAGTTCTGACCAGCTTCTTTTTGGAATCGTCCAGGGTGGTATCTCCCCCGAGTTGCGGCACCAGTCAGCAGCAGCCATTACCTCTTTAGACTTTCCCGGCTATGCTATCGGAGGTTTGAGCTTGGGTGAACCCAAGGAGCTGACCTGGGCGATGGTAGATGAAACAGTGCCCTTTTTGCCTCATGACAGGCCTCGCTATCTTATGGGAGTTGGTTCACCTGAGGACATTGTTGAAGGGGTGAGTAGAGGAATAGACATCTTTGACAGCGCTCTGCCTACCAGGATAGCTCGCAATGGTGCTCTCTTTACTATGCGAGGAAGGCAAAATATACGAAGGGCTATCTATAAAACGAAGGATGAGCCTGTTGATACGGACTGTGATTGCTATACCTGCCGCACTTTTTCGGCTGCTTACCTTCATCATTTGTTCAGGTGTGAGGAGTTGCTGGCCTACAGGTTAGCTACTATCCATAACCTTAGGTTTATCACCAGGCTGGTGCAGAGAATAAGAGACGCTATTCAGCAGGACACCTTTATTGATTTCAAAAATGACTTCCTCAGTGGATATCAGGTTACCGACGAGGAAGTCAGGCTGGCTCAAAAACAGAAGTGGCTGAACTCACCGCGACACCATAACGCCGTCTCTTAGCGTGAAAAGTCAGTGCTTTCGCCTTGACAAGTGTATACAATTGGTATACACTGTAAAGTAAGAAAAGGAGATAGGTGGTGCTCTACATCGAATCCCTGGAGATCGATGACCATATACTGGACAAGATTGAGAGCAAGCACGGTATCACCTTTAATGAAGTGGAGGAGGCCTGTCTATCGGATAAGCGGCATATCAGGAAAGGTAAAGAGGGGCTATACAAGCTCTTTAGCCAGACTGATGCAGGCAGATATATCCTGGTAGTGCTGATAAACCTTGGCAGTGGTAACTGGAAAGTGGTTACTGCCAGAGAGATGACTGATAGCGAGAGGCAGCTTTATAAGAAGTCAATTGGAGACAAGTAGAATGGCTGAGTTAGATGAAGCAATAAAGGATATTGAGCAGGGCAATGCCTGGGACAAGGGTGATGAGGTGGTACAGGTAGAGGTGAAGAGGCCGCTGGATAAGGTCATCCCCGTTCGGCTCTCAGCAGACAAGTGGGAAGAGCTGAGACGGGAGGCGAGAGAGATGGGCATCGGTCCGACTACTCTGGCCCGGATGTGGATCCTGGAGCGCCTGCGCCAGCGGGTGAAGGCGTAACAGGTATTAGAGAGGTATTAGCCTAGAGGTTAGCCACTATCCACAACCTGCGCTTTATCGTCAGGCTGGTGCAGAGAATAAAAGACGCTATTTACCAAGACACCTTTATCGATTTCAAAAATGACTTCCTTGGTGGATATCAGGTTACCGACGAGGAAGTCAGGCTTGTCCAAAAACAGAAGTGGCTAAGTTCACCACGACACCGCAATGACATCATCTCCTAGCCCAAGTTATCTGGAAACCCAAGTTGTTCAATATATAGAACTTTTAGGGCAAACTTTGTGTTCGCCTGATTTGGTTCGAGCACCCTAGGGTGGGCAAGTGCGGCAGGATAGTGGTCAAGTCTAGCTAGGGTTCCTTTTTCGGGCAGAACCATGACCCTTGTGCTCACTCAGGGGTTCCTTAATTTCTTTTATGACTTCACCAGTTTTTGGATCGGTGATTATCTCAATGTATAGATTATTATCTCTGTCGATTAATCTTTCTAAATGGCGCCACTCTCGTTCCTTGTAATAAAAAGCAGCGCCTACTCTGACATCAAAGAAAAACCTCCCCCTTCCCCGGTGTTTTCCCTTTACTCTCATGTGATCTCGTAAAACTATGGTGTCTTTGACTTCTACTTCATGTATGCGAGCCATATCCCCGCAAACAAGACAAGGCGTGCGTTTTTCATCTTTTGGTTCCAACAAAACCACGCCACATTTTCTGCATTTAGATTGTTGAAAAATAAGATTCATATTTTTTAAACCCACTGGCCTCAAACTCAGCTGTACAATAGCTCGGGCATTGTTCGCATAATTATCGTGCATTATAGCGAGCAATATACCCGCGTTGTAGCGACTTCAAGCCGGGCCAACTGCAGCGAGTTGTTAGGCACTAGGGCAAATGTCTCCTGTACGGTTATTGGGTTGGTCAATTGCCTGATCTACAAAGGTGGCAAACGCGGCCATCTCATTATCACCTGGAGGTACAAGGCCGTGAGCCTGCATATCAGCATACCAGTTCTTGAGAGCTGCCTCCATCCATACCGGGCTAGTCCGCCACACGGGTTGCATGTGTTTGATCCAAAGTTCGACTTCCTTGGTAGTGGCATGGTGCTTGGTGGCTAGGAGCGATGCAACGTCTACCAGGAGGGATGCTAGTGTCTTGTCGATAACCTCATGAGGAAGAGACCAGTGAGAAGCCCCCAGGCAGTCGGTGTAGAAGCCAATCTGCTTGACTTGGTCGAGGATATAGCGGTGGTCGGAAGAAGGGTCGGTGAGCTTGCGGAAATCACTGAGCTTCCTTGCTCCCTGCACTGCCAGCTCAGGAAGTAACCACATGAAGTTCTTGCGGGTGTGACTTCGGTAGCCGCGCCAGGCATCAGTCCGCTCGCATTCGCCGCGCGCAAGAGCAAGTTCTCGTAGCATAGCGACCTTTCCCGACTCCTCGATTGAGAGAATCGCCAGGGAAGCGGCGCTGGGGTAACTATGTGATTCGAGGAGGATTCTCGCGTCATGGGCAAGGCGCGCAGCATTATCGATAGCCGCGTTCATGCCTTCTGCGATTTGGTCGGGAGAAAGAGTTCCAGAGTATTGGTCGAGCTTCTGTTTTCGGGACATGATGGCTCCTGACGCTTAACATTCTTTGTTAAGCCTATTCTATGATTGGTCACATTGTAATATTAAGAGTAAGAAAGTATCAAGCACGCTTGTGTAAAATACAAGGAATCCTTTGACAAGGCCCTGAAGGTCACCCTACCTATCTATACAAACAGAAAAGGCAGGACAACTCCGAAGGTTAATTTCCTACCTTTAAGTTCATTGGTAGCGGGAATTGGATTTGAACCGACGACCTTTGAGTCACAAGCCCAGAGGCCGTTTCTGTCCTTTAATATACTTAAATTGAACAAGGAAGCTATTATCAGCTATAATTCGGAGACACATCAGGAGGTCTCTTTGCTTAAAAGCCATAGTTGTGGTGAGCTGCGAAAAGAACATACGGGCCAGGTGGTAACTCTGGCGGGGTGGGTTCATCGCCGCCGTGACCACGGCGGCTTGATATTCATCGACTTGAGGGATAGAGAAGGTATAGTCCAGGTAGTCTTTAACCCCGAAGTATCGAAAACGGCGCATGAGCTGGCCAATGACCTGCGCAACGAGTATGTCATCAAGGCTACCGGTGAAGTTGCTCAGCGTCCACCGGGCACCGAAAATCGAAAGCTGCCTAGCGGCGAGATAGAAGTTATTGCCAGTGACTTGGAGATTCTTAATACGTCGAAAACTCCGCCGTTCTATATAAATGAGGATGTAGAGGTTGATGAGAACCTCTGCCTCAAGTATCGTTATCTTCATCTCAGGCGTCCCAGGATGAAGGATAATATCCTTCTCCGCCACCGGGTGGAGAAGTTTATGCGCGACTTTCTGGATGCCAAGGGCTTTGTCGAGATAGAGACGCCTATTCTATTCAAGAGCACTCCAGAGGGGGCTCGTGACTATCTCGTGCCCAGCCGTATCCACCCGGGCAAATTCTATGCTCTTCCCCAGTCCCCGCAGCAGCTCAAACAGCTATTGATGGTGGCTGGCTTTGAAAAATACTACCAGATAGCCCGCTGCTTTAGGGATGAAGATTCGCGCGCTGACCGCCAGCCTGAATTTACGCAGCTTGATCTGGAAATGAGCTTTGTGGATGAGGAAGATATACTCAAACTTCTCGAAGAACTGTTTACCTCTCTGGTGGAGACAGTTAAACCGGAAATGCGGTTAGTGAAGCCATTCCCGCGGTTTTCCTATGCGGAAAGCATGGAGCGATATGGTACGGATAAGCCAGATATACGCTTTGGGCTGGAGATAAGGGACCTGTCTGCTATCGTTGCCAGTTCCGAGTTTGCTGTTTTTCGCGCTGCCATACAGGGCTCTGGGAAAGTCAAAGGCATATGCTTGCCCGGCTGTGCTGGATATTCCCATAAACAGCTTGAAGAGTTGACTGAACTGGCAAGAGCTAATGGAGCTAAAGGTTTAATAACACTGGCTTTACCTTTGGGTGGTTATACCAGCCTGGAACAGCTAACCCTCGATAAAGTCAAGTCGGTGGCTGCCAAGTACCTGACTATAGAACAGGTAAAAGAGATGGTACGGAAATTCGAGGCAAAACCGGGTGACCTCATGCTAATTGTAGCCGGAGAGCCTAAGATGGTAGATAAGGTGTTAGATGAACTGCGCCGAGAGATGGGGCGACGTCTTAACTTAATTGACCTTAACCTGCTGGCCTTCGTTTTTGTTGTTGGCTATCCTTTGCTGGAATGGAATGACGAGGCGGGTTTATGGGAACCTATGCATCACCCATTCACATCGCCCTGCGAAGAAGATATACCTCTCCTTGATACGGACCCATCTAAGGTGCGTGCACGTCATTATGATATTGTGTGCAATGGCTATGAATTATCCAGTGGTAGTATCAGAATTCATACTCGCCAGCTTCAGGAAAAGATATTCCACCTGCTCGGCTATAGCAGTGAGGAGATAGAGGAGCGCTTCGGACATCTTCTGGAAGCCCTGGATTTTGGGGCGCCGCCCCATGGTGGTATTGCTCCTGGCATCGACCGTGTGGTGATGCTGCTAGCGGGAGGGGAAAACATCAGGGAAGTTATTGCTTTTCCGAAGAACCAGGGCGCTATAGATGTAATGAGTGGTGCACCATCTTCGGTCTCCGAAGCGCAGCTTGATGAGCTGCATCTGAAGCTGAAAGACGAGGGGATTATCCAAACTTGAATTGAACACAGGCTATTGAATGTTATAATGAGGGATAGGTTAAAAAAATGAAGGTATCTACAGAGCCAGTTGAAAATAGCCAGATAGCACTTAATGTGGAAATGGAAGCTGTTGAGGTAGATGAATATCTGGAGAAAGCTTATAACCGGCTGGTCGGGAAGGTATCCATTCCAGGCTTTCGCAAAGGGAAAGCGCCGCGAGTTATCCTGGAGCAGCATGTAGGCAAGGACACTTTATTTCAGGAGGCGTTGGAGTGCTTGATACCGGAGGCTTATGAGAAGGCGCTGGAGGAACAGGAAATTGAGGCTATTGGTCAACCTAAAATCGAGCTTACCCAGACTGAGCCGGTAGTTTTTAAGGCAATTGTGCCACTTCGACCTACAGTCAAGCTTGGTGATTATAAGCAGATAAGGCTTAAATCTGAGCCGGTAGAAATCAGTGATGAAGATGTAGATGCGATGATTGAGCAACTTCGCCATGAAAATGCTGTCTTGTCGCCAGTAGACCGCCCAGTCGAGTTTGGCGATATAGTAACCATCGCTATTGAGGGCGAGAGCCAGGGTGAGCCTTTTGTGAGCCGCAAAGACCTTGTATACGAAGTAAGCAGAGACTCCCGGGTGCCTCTCCCCGGGTTTGCCGAAAAGCTGGAGGGTATGAAGAAAGGGGAAAAGAGAAGCTTCGTGCTATCTTATCCTTCCGACTATGAAATGCAAGAGCTAGCTGGCAAGGAGTATTCCTTCGATGTTACAATTAGTGAGGTAAAGGAGAAAAAGTTACCTGAAGTAGATGAGGAATTTGCCAAAAGTCTAGGCCGTGAAGGTTTGGCTTCGATGCGGGAGCGCATATTTACTAACTTGAAAGCCAGGGGTGAGGAGAAAGCTCGCCTGGAATTTGAACAGAAGGTGGTTGATACTGCTGTCGAGCTTAGCGAAGTGGAGTACCCTCCAGTATTAATAGACAGGGAAATCGACCGGTTGCTGAATGAAGAGGCGAGGAATTTTGTAGAAGGCGCTAGAGGGCTGGAAAATTACCTGAGGAGTATCAATAAGACAATCGATGACCATCGAGAGGAGCTACGTCCTGTGGCTAGCCAACGTGCCCTTCGGTCGCTGGTTTTAGAGAAAGTGGCTGAGGCAGAGAAAGTTGAAGTTAGTGCTTCGGAAATAGATGACGAAATAGAGAAAATGGTAAAGGATGCCGGTGAGCAGGCTGAGGAGATGCGAAAGCTTTTCAACTCATCACAAGCCCGTGAGCCTATCAAGAACTTTTTGGTTAATCGAAAAACTGTAGAGCGATTGGTGCAGATAGCCAACGGCTCAGCTTAATTATTTGAGTTCAGGAGGGAAATGTAAAGATGGAAAATTTATCGCAAAACGTAATTCCGTGGGTTACTGAAACTAGTGCCAGGGGGGAACGAACTCTTGACATTTATTCGTTGCTATTGAAGGAACGCATTATCTTCCTGGGCACACCTATTAATGACCAGATAGCCAATCTTATTATTGCCCAGCTTCTTTATCTGGAGCGCGAGGACCCGGAGAAGGATATAAACCTTTATGTCCACTGCCCAGGCGGCATCATCAGTGCTGGCCTTGCTATTTATGACACTATGCAACTGATTCGGTCAGATGTATCTACAATCTGCGTTGGGCTGGCTGCAAGTATGGGGACACTCATACTGTGTGCTGGGGCTAAAGGCAAACGCTATGCCTTGCCTAATTCTACGATTCATATGCACCAGGCGTTTGGTGGTGCTCAGGGTCAGGCAGCCGATGTTGAGATTGCCGCTCGTGAGATTATGAGAATGCAGGAAAAGATTCGCAACATCATAGCTAAACATACCGGGCAGACAATGGAGAAAATCATTCATGATACCGACCGAGATTTCTATCTCAGCGCTGAGCAAGCTACGGAATATGGCATAGTTGATGAGATACTGGGCAAACCACCTGTTAAAGAACAAAAGGGATAAATACTTATAGCTGTTGTCCCGAGCGATGAAGGTATTTCTGTGATAACTGAGCTAAAGAGGGGAGCCCTTTTCTGGCGCCAACTTCGTTAATGGCAGAGCGGGCCATTGTATCTCCTAGTAATCCACACTCCTCGATTCTTTTGTCTTTAAGAAGGCCAAAGAGAAAGCCGGCAGCAAGGGCATCTCCAGCGCCGGTAGTTTCTACTTCGGGTTCTAAGCCTTCCTTTTCAGGTTCGATTTCATGTTCTTTTTCTGCATCACGGATATAGGCTGTAATAGTCCTGCCTTTGTCTGAAGCTAAACCTTTACCTAGAGTTACGACAACAATTCGGCAACCCAGGGTCAAGCACTCCTGGGCGCCAGTTTTAAAACCCCTGCCTGTCAATCGCTCTATTTCGTCACGGTTCATAAAAATAACATAGGTTCTCTTGAGTAAAGGAGCCAGAGCTTTAAGCCCTTTGCTAACATAAAACATTCCGGGGGCCAGGCTGACTTTAACTGAAGCTCCTATCTTGTTGATTAAGTCTACCTGGAGGTTAAACTGTTTATCATCGGCGAAGGAGGAGAGATGAATTATTCGAGCCTGGCTTAAATAATCCAGGCTTATGTCTTCAAAAGCGAGCAAGTTATTAGCTCCAGGAGATACATACAGGGCTCGTCTGCTTAGCTTGTCGCTGAGGCATATTGCTGAGCCTGTCCTCATTCCTTGTTTGACTCGAATTTGGCTGGTATCTACACCGGCAGTCTTGAAATCTTTAATAAGAGCTTCTCCATCCTCGTCCATGCCCACTGCTCCAACAAATCCTGTCTTCACACCAAGTTTAGCCAGGCCGTAAATAGTATTGGCTGCCGAGCCACCCGGCAGGGATACGAAATCTGTAACCAGTTGCTCGCCATCAACGACGACCTCGTCGACCTCATACAGGCGGTCGATATTCATTGCTCCCAGGCCAATTGCGTCAATTGCAGCCATGTGATAAATTTAGCCTAGCTTAGCTGCTTCCTCTCGGACAATTTGACGTATTCTCTTGTGAATTTCGAGAGGAGTAGTGATGTCTTCAATTCCAGCTAGCCAATGGAAATAGTTCCTGTCGCCACTGCCGCCAGTTTTTTCTTTGACCAATTTTTCTACTGCTGAGCGTTTTTTACCTCGCCCCCAAACTTCTAAGACTGGCCACAGGTCATCGAGATGTGTGGATGCCAGGCCTATGGTAGAGTGGGGGAGAGCATATTCGTTAGCGTTGAAGGCGATTGCCAGACCGCCAGCCTCTTCAACAGCATTGAGCATCTTGAAGTCAGTAATGCTATCGCCGACTACTGCCCAGCTAGATAGAGGTTCATTCTGAGCTTCGGCGAAACGCTTTAATGCTTCTACCTTGCGCTGTCCACCTACAGGTTTTACCTGCTTCAGAAGCTGACCTAAATTGGTCTCTGCAGATTCCTCCCAATAAAAGCGGTCAAGGTTTTTCTTTATCCAGTCATCATCAATTGACTGCGTGTGCAA
>QYPU01000061.1 GCA_007280145.1 Dehalococcoidia bacterium
CCTCTATATCCAACACTGTTGACAAGGCCGGGCTACTACCGGCATTATTGACCAGTATATCAATCCTGCCAAATTCAGCCGTCACCGTCTCTACTAACCTATGTATATCCTCCATCTTGCCAACGTGAGCTGCCACCGGCAATGCTTTCCTGCCCACACCTCTGATTTCATCAGCCACCTTCTCCAAATCAGGCAGTTTCCGGCTGGCTACCACCACATCAGCTCCAGCCTCAGCGAATCCCAGAGCAGTAGCACGGCCAATACCGCGACTACCCCCGGTCACCAGCGCCACTTTCCCTTCGAGAGAAAACCGAGAAAGATCAACCATTCTTGTACCTCCATTAATTAATTTTCGAATACGATAATAGCATATTCATATTCAGGATAGCTACTCCGGTCAGTAATAGAGCAGGCAGCTTTCTATCATTCTTTTAGATTTTTCTGCCAAAATGCTTGAATAAAATCAAACTTGCCTAAGCTTTCTTCCTGGCCAGAAATTTTTGGTAGAAAGACTGAAAAGCTTCGCTTTGTACTGAGATACTACTGTACCATTGCTCTATCTCAAGCCCTTCTTTCAATGGTAAATCCTGGGCCTTGGTTAAAGCCATCTTTACCAATTTAATTGAACTGAGAGGGCGAGAGAGCATTTTCTTCGCTAAGGCTTCTGCTTCTGCCATGAGTTGGGAAAGGGGTACTACCTTATTAACCAGGCCTATTCTATAAGCCTCTTGCGCCGATATTTCTTCAGATAGGAGAAGAAATTCAATCGCTCGGCGTCTACCTAAGAGTCGCGGTAGCATTTGTGTTGAGGCGCCGCCAGGGCAAAGACCGTTACGTACATCGCCCTGAGCGAATGTTGCAACATCGGCAGCAATCACAAAATCCATAGCATACAAGACTTCAGGTGCCCAACAGACCCCATTTATGGCCGCGATCGATACCTTCCCAGAATTCAACAAGGTCAGGCATGTTTTTTGTAAGGGTATCTGATATCCAGAAAGCTGCGCTTCTAAGTATTTCCCCTCTACAACAAGCGCCATCCCAGCATCCCCTTTAATAACGCTCTCCTTGCCTGAACCGGGGTACCCCTCTATGTCATCCCCTGCTGAAAATGCCCTGCCCTTCCCTGTCAGAATGATTACCCTAACGTTGTCATCTCTGTCACAGTCATTTACCAGGTCATCAAGTAAGATATAGTCTTCCCAGCGTATAGCATTCAGCTTTTCCGGTCGGTTGAAAGTAATGTATCCAATCTGGTCACGTTTCTCCAGTAGAATGGGTTTTTCGCTATTTGCCATTATAGTTCACTCCTCTCTCACATTTTATTCTGGCTCAATTTGGTGTGCTTTTATCTCTTCACAATTCAAATCACCTCCTTTAATAAATATAGTCCCGATACCTTTTGCCTGCCTTACATAGGCCAACAGACCATCACCAGTTTCCAAGAGTCAATCAGTGCTTTATATTATCCAAAGTGGCTGAAGGAAACAAGACAAAGCCCTGAGCGGATATTAGCCAAAGCCTTTGCCTACTAAACACCAACACCCGCTAACATTGCTAGCCAGGCAATATCTATGTATAATTCGCACCAGATACAGCATGAGCAAGCTGAATAAGGCCCTATCTATTTCCCTGGGAATAGCTATAGTGGCAGCATTGGGCTGCATTGCTTACCTTGTGATTACGCCAAGCCAGGGCGAGAAATTCACCGAATTCTACATCCTCAATGTAGAAGGTAAAGCTGCGGATTACCCCAGGCAAGCGATATTAGGAGAGCCTGTTAACATCGTCATCGGGGTAGTTAACCGTGAGTATGAGCCAGTCAGCTATCGGGCAGCTATAACCATAGATGATGTTGAAAATAGCCAGGCAGATATCGGCATGTTGGCTCATGAAGAAAAATGGGAGGAGAAGGTCAGTTTCACCCCTCAAATAGCTGGCGAAAAACAGAAAGTTGAATTCTATCTATACAAGGATGGCGAAGCTGAGCCTTACTACAAAGAGCCGCTATGCTTCTATATTGACATCATACCTCAATAAAGTTTAATAGAGCACAGAAACATGGTAACATTGACAGGAGGCTAACCAACTAAAATGTGCGGCATCATCGGCTATTGTGGCAAGCAGGCAGCAGCTCCAATCACTTTCGAAGCTCTAAAGCGCGTGGAGTACCGCGGCTATGACTCAGCCGGCATCGCTGTCCTGTCCAATGGGCAGTTGTTGGTTAAGAAAGACATAGGTAAACTCGATGAAATTGAGGCCAAGCACAGTCTAAGCTCGCTCCCCGGTAATATAGCCATCGGTCATACCCGCTGGGCAACTCACGGCGGTGTTACCTCAGCCAATGCTCACCCACAGTACGATTCTAGCGAAACGGTAGCCGTCGTCCATAATGGCATAATCGATAACTATCAGGAGCTCCGCAAACAGCTCGCCAGCAATGGACATCATTTCGCTTCAGAAACCGATACCGAAGTCATACCCCACCTCATCGAAGATGAGATGAAGCAAGGCCTTTCCCTTGAAGCCGCTGTCCTGGCTACAGCTCCAAAACTCGAAGGCTCCTCTACCTTCCTGGCAATATCATCCCTCGACCCCGGCAAAGTTGTTGGCACCAGGAAAGGCAGCCCCCTGGCTATTGGCATCGGCGACCACGGCTATTTTGCCGCCAGTGATGCTTTAGCTTTTTCAGGGCAAGCTCATCAAGTAATACCCCTGGCAGATACTGAGGTAGTAATTCTAACAGCAGACGGGATTGAGTTCCTCGATGCCGCTGGCAATAAGCTAGCCAAGGAAAGCAGAGACATCAAGTCGAAATGGCACGATAGCCATAAACAAGGCTATCAGTTCTTTATGCTCAAAGAGATAATGGAACAACCCCAAATGCTGGAGGCGGCTGCTACCCAGGACAGGGAATTATTCACCAAAATTGCCCTGGACATTCTCAGAGCTGGCCAAGTCATAGTCACCGCTTGTGGCACCTCCAGATATGCAGCTCTAGTCGGCAGATACCTCTTCTCCAAAGTCGGCAAGAAGTTTTGCGACGTGGTTATGGCCTCCGAGTTCCACTATTTCGCTGACTCTGTGGACAAGAATACCGTGGTCTTAGCTGTCTCTCAGAGCGGTGAGACCGCTGATGTTATCGAAGGAGTGCAAATGGCCAGAGATGCCGGAGCTCAAATCGTTTCTATCATCAACAGACCCCAGTCTCTGCTGTCTGAGATG
The DNA here is from genome assembly GCA_007280145.1 of Dehalococcoidia bacterium. GTDB lineage: Bacteria > Chloroflexota > Dehalococcoidia > GIF9 > UBA5629 > QYPU01. The sequence goes on from QYPU01000061.1 coordinate 3,226, forward strand.
AGCGACCACGTTATATATCTCAATTGTGGCTATGAGATAAGTGTGCCAGCTACCAAGTCCTTCCTCAGCCAGCTAGTAATCTTCTACCTGCTATCCTTCTCCATGGTCAACTCCTTTGACGAAGCCGTTAACAACCTCAAGGGCATCAGCAATGAAGTAACTAAAGCCATTGCCTGGAACAATGAACCGCTCAGGAAACTAAGTCAAAGTCTGAAGGACAAAGACGACTTTTATTACATAGCCAGGGGAATTAACTTTGCCATTGCTTCTGAAGGCGCCCTGAAATTAAAGGAGGTCTCTTACATTCATGCTGAAGGGATGCCGGCGGGTGAGCTCAAGCACGGCACTTTAGCCCTCATTGAGCCAGGGACACCGGTAGCTGTAATCTGCCCTGACGATTACACCTACCGTGAGACCCTGAGCAACGCCATAGAAGCTAAGTCCCGCGGCGCTTACATTATTGGCGTTTCTGACAAAAAGAACGATATCTATGACTTTTGGGTCAAAATCCCGAAAGTTGATGAGCTTTTATATCCCATTATCACCGTAGTTCCCCTTCAGCTCCTAGCCTACCATCTGGCAGTCAGCCGGGGACATGACCCGGACAGGCCCCGCAACCTGGCAAAATCAGTGACGGTGAAGTAGGGATAGTCAATAGTCAATAGTCGCTAGTCAAGAGTCAAGCAATCTAACATGAAGATAGAGAGGTTTGAGGATATACAAGCTTGGCAGAAAGCGAGGGAATTAGTAAATCGCATTTATAGTACAACAAATAAGGGCGATTTTGCCAAGGATTGTAGCTTAAAAGATCAACTTAGGCGAGCCTCTATCTCAGTAATGAGTAACATTAGTGAAGGATATGCCAGGCAAACTGACAAAGAGTTTGCCCAATTCCTATATATTGCTTCAGGCTCTACCGCAGAAGTGCAAAGTCTGCTTTACGCTGTTCAAGATTTAAACTACATATCGAAGGAAGAGTTTGATAACATTTATGAACTTAGCAGTGAGGTAGCTCGTCTCATTGCTGGCTTCAGAAAATATTTGCAAAGAGCTCAAAAATGACTAATGACTATCGACTGCCGACTAAACTAAGGCTCATCGCCGTCATCCCCTGCTTTAACGAGCAGCAGTTTATCGGTGATATAGTTACCAGAGCCAAAAAATATGTTGATAAAGTAATCGTCATTGACGATGGCTCAACTGATAATACCTCTGAAGCTGCCCGAGCTGCTGGCGCTGAGGTTATAAAACATAAAGCAAGACAGGGGGCTGGCGCAGCTACCAAATCAGGCTTTGAAGCTGCAAAGGCAAACAATGCTGATGTGTTGGTAACCTTGGACGGCGATGCTCAGCATAACCCTGACGAAATTCCACAACTTTTAGCTCCCATCGTCGAGGGGAAGGCAGACCTGGTCGTCGGCTCCCGCTTCCTCCCACCAAGGCAGTCAGCAGTCAGCAGTCAGCAGTCAGCGGCAAAAGATTTAGACTCCAGACTATCGACTATCGACTATCGACTGCCAACTAACATCCCTCGCTATCGCAAATTCGGCATCGATGTCATCACCTGGCTCTACAACCTTGGCTCAAAAGAGAAGGTATCCGATTCCCAGAGCTGCTTCCGAGCCCACAGCCGAAGACTGCTGGAAGCTGTCAATATCACCGAGAAAGGCTTTGGCTTCAGCGTCCAGGTCCTAATACAGGCCAGAAAAAAAAGCTTCGTTATCGCAGAAGTGCCTATTTCATGTGTCTACCACTCTCAAGGCTCCAGCCTTAATCCGGTGACGCACGGTCTTGGTGTTGCCTTTACGGTTATCAAGCTTAGACTCCTTGGCCGGTAACACCCAGTCAAACATAACTTGATCTCGTTCAGATAGATGGGTGACACTTGAGAAGAGATGAAAGGACGGTACTAATCCAACGAATGTAGCGCAGCCTTTTAAGGCTGCCTAGGGTGGCAGACGAGCAGGGCTAAAGCCCTGCACTACATGTTTTTGCCTGGTGAAGTTGCCCAAATAACTGGAACAATATCGGTAAAATATACAAGGAGGCAATGTCACTAACG
>QYPU01000021.1 GCA_007280145.1 Dehalococcoidia bacterium
ACATTTGACGTCATGACCCGATTTCTTAATGAAGACCCATGGGAAAGAATCCGTATCTTGAAAAAGCTAATGCCTGACACCAAACTACAAATGCTCTTGCGCGGGCAAAACCTGGTCGGTTACCGCAACTACGCCGACGATGTGGTCACCGCCTTCGTCCATCATGCCGCTGACTGTGGCATCGATGTCTTCCGCGTGTTCGATGCCGTTAATGATGAGCGCAACTTCGAAACTGCCTTTAAGGCTATTAAAGAAAAGGGTAAACACATTCAGGGCTCATTGTGCTACTCGCTAACAGAACCCAAATTAGGTGGTCCTGTATACACTATTGATTATTATGTAAAGAAAGCTTTGATTATTCAAGAGATGGGAGCTGACAGCCTGTGCATAAAGGACATGGCTGGACTCATTGCTCCAGACGATGCCTACGACCTAATCAAAGCCCTGAAACAGTCTCTAAGAATACCAGTTAATCTACACAGCCACTTCACCAGCGGCATGGCTTTTATGAGCTACTTAAAGGCTATCGAGGCTGGAGTTGATTTCATCGACACCTGCATCGCTCCCTTCGCCCTGCGCACCGCCCATCCAGCGATAGAGCCTCTCGTAGTTGCTCTTCGCGACACTCCCAGAGATACAGGGCTTGATTTGGAGCTTCTATTCAAATTAGGTGGGTATTTTGAGTCAATCGCCCCCAAGTACCGGGACTTTCTAGACACCACAAAGATGTCAGTGATTGACACTAATGTGCTAGCGCATCAAATCCCTGGAGGTATGTTCACCAACATGGTCGCTCAACTAAGAGAAGCCAATGCTCTTGACCGCCTCTCCGAAGTCTATGGCGAACTTCCTCAAACTCGAAAGGAACTAGGGTATCCACCCCTGGTTACTCCCACCAGCCAGATTGTTGGCATTCAAGCAGTTCAGAATGTGCTCTTCGGCAGATACAAGATGGTTTCCAGCCAAGTCAAAGATTATGTTTATGGCTTATATGGCAAGCCACCAGCCCCGATTGATTCCCGAATACAGAAGGAAATCCTCAAGGGTTACGAACGCGGAAGTAAGCCTATTACCTGCCGACCAGCCGATGTTCTGGAGCCAGAACTAGAAAAAGCTAAGGAAGCTACCAAGGATATCGCCAAAGATATCGGTGATGTGCTTATCTATGCTCTTTACCCTACCACCGGAATGCGCTTCCTGAAGTGGAAATACGGCTTGGAGACACCACCCCCAGAAACCAGGCCCAAGACACTGGAAGATGTTAAGCGAGAAGATGAGCTTATCGCCAAAGCAAAAGCCGGCGAACTGGTAGAAAAAGTAGAAACGAAGGCACCTGTTAAAGGGCCATCTCTTAGAACATTCAACGTTTACGTCGGCGATGAATATTACAAGGTGGACGTCGAGCCCACAGGTGGCCCGGCTACATTCACTGCACCTGCAGTTTATGCTCCAATGCAACCAGCACCAGCAGAAAGGGCAGCGGCTACTCCTCCAATTCAGTCTCCAGGACAACCACCCGCAACACCAGTACCAACAGAGAGGGCAGAAACTCCACCCCCTGCTAGGGCAACCGCCGGCGCTGGAGAGACTCCGGTGACTGCCCCGATACCAGGCACAATCATCCGCTATGTAGTTAAGGTAGGCGATGAGGTTAAGGCAGGCGACAGTATAGTCATTTTAGAAGCTATGAAGATGGAAAACGACATAGTTGCGCCCGCCGATGGCAAGATTAAAGCCATAAATTTCAAGCCCGGTGATAAAGTAAATGGAGGCGCTATACTAGCTATAATCGGCTAGACTTTAATGGGGAAAACTCTAACTGAGAAAATCCTGAGTGAGAAATCCGGAGTTGATGCTCAAGCCAGTGACATAGTTATCGCTCCAGTAGACCTGGCTTTCGTTCAAGACACTACCGGCCCTCTAACCATAAGGCAATTCCAGGAAAGTGGACGCAGCAAACTGGCTAGCCCACAGCAAAGCGTCATTTTCCTTGACCATGCTATCCCCAGTCCAAACCGTCAATTATCGAATGACCATCAATCCCTACGTAGTTTCGCCAAAGAAACTGGCTGCTTGATTTTCGAAGGTGGCAATGGGATATGCCATCAGCTAGTAGCCGAAGCCTTCGCTAACTCAGGAGATATCATCGTCGGCGCTGACTCTCACACAGTAACTGCCGGTGCTCTAGGAGCATTTGCTACGGGAATGGGCTCTAGTGACATTGCCATCGCTTTAGCCCTGGGCAAAACATGGTTCCGCGTACCAGAGAGCTTCAAGATTACTATCAGCGGCAGATTTCAAAAAGGGGTTTGTGCCAAAGACCTCGCCCTTTACCTCATTGGCATGCTTGGCGCTGATGGTGCCACTTATAAAGCGCTAGAATTCGGCGGTGAGGCAGCAAACAACATGACTATGTCACAGCGCTTGACTATTGCCAACATGGCAGTAGAAGCTGGTGCCAAGGTTGGGCTTTTCCCCAGTGATAATATCACCAGAAAATATCTGGCAGCACAGGGGAGAGGCAATAAATATAAAGCGCTTTATCCTGACATCAATGCTAACTATGAACAAACCATCGCCATTAATGCTGACGAGCTTGAACCCATGATAGCAATGCCGCATACTGTAGATAATGTTGCCCCAGCACGTACACTCGCCGGTACCAAGGTTCATCAGGTATTCATTGGCACTTGCACCAATGGCCGGCTCGAAGACCTAGCTACAGCCACTGCCATCCTCAAAAACAAGAAATGCAACCCACATGTCAGGTTAATCATAGCTCCAGCATCGCGCCAGGTCCTCACTGCAGCTATAAAAGCTGGCTATATTCAGACTCTAGTCACCGCTGGAGCCATCTTGCTGCCGCCAGGATGTGCCGCCTGCCTCGGTCTTCACCAGGGTGTGCTCGGAGACAATGAAGTCTGCCTATCTACAGCTAATCGTAACTTCAAAGGCCGCATGGGCAACCCCGAAGCCTCAATATACCTTGCCAGCCCGGCCACAGCCGCAGCTTCAGCCATAACTGGCGAAATCACCGACCCGAGAAAGGTAATATAATGCCTGATATGATTCTCAAAGGTAAGGCCTTAAAATTTGGCGATAATATTTCTACCGACCTTATCACACCAGGTAGATACGCCCACTTAAGAAGCAACTTGTCTGAATTGGCTAAGCACACCATGGAGGATGCCGACCCAACCTTCGTTGACAAAGTAAGACCAGGTGATTTTATCATTGCCGGCAAGAACTTCGGTCTTGGCTCCAGCCGGGAACATGCTCCGCTAGTTATCAAGATGACTGGAATAAGTGCTATCCTGGCTAAATCAGTCGCCCGTATCTTTTTCAGAAACTCCATAAATCAAGGATTGCCCATTTTAATATGCGACACCGACAAGATTGACTCTGGAGACGAAATAAAGGTAAACTTGACAAAGGGGGTAATCACCAACTCAACTAGCGGCATCCAGCTTACCTTCGGCAAACTTCCACAAGTGATGCTAGATATACTTAGTGAAGGCGGACTCATTCCCTATATCAATAAATACGGCGATTTTAAACTCTGATTGTTGCAAAGGCAGAACGCGTCATGCCCTATAAAGTAACCCTTATCCCTGGCGATGGCACCGGCCCTGAGATTACCGAAGCAACGCAGAGGGTGCTAGAAGCCACCGGCGTTGAATTCGAGTGGGATATAGGAATAATCGGGGCAAAGGCTCAAGATTCATTCGGCACACCTCTACCAGGTCACATCCTCGAATCCATAAAAAGGAACAAGGTGGCTCTCAAGGGCCCAGTAACCACACCCATAGGCACTGGCTTCAGAAGCGTCAACGTGGCTTTGCGCAAGAGCTTGGACCTCTATGCTTGCCTCCGTCCCTGTAAAATCTATCCTGGTATTCCTACTCCTTTTGAGAATGTAGATATCGTAATTATCAGAGAAAATACTGAAGACCTCTACAGCGGAATTGAATTCGCCAAGGGCACCGACGAAAGCACTAAACTTGCGGAACTCATCTTTGAAACTACAGGGAGTAAGGTGAGAAAGGATTCCGGCTTTAGCATAAAAACGATTTCCGAAACAGCCTCCAGACGTATTGTAAAGTTTGCCTTTGAATATGCTCGAGCCAATAACAGGAAGAAGGTCAGTGCCATCCACAAGGCTAACATCATGAAGTTCTCCGATGGCCTTTTCCTGGCTACTGCCCGCGAAGTAGCCAAAGAATATACAGATATAGAGTTTGAGGATGTACTCGTCGATGCCTTATGCATGCGTCTTGTAAAAAACCCGAAACTATACGATGTCATTGTCCTGCCCAATCTCTATGGGGACATCGTCTCTGACCTCTGTGCTGGACTAGTCGGCGGACTTGGCGTAGCACCCGGAGCTAATATAGGTGATGACTCAGCCGTCTTTGAACCTACCCATGGCAGTGCCCCAAAATACACCGGGCAGAATAAAGTCAATCCTATAGCGATGATGCTCTCTGCGGTGATGATGCTTCGCCACCTTCGTGAAAAGGAGGCTGCAGATAAACTGGAAAAGGCCATAGCTGAGGTCATCGCTGAGGGTAAAAAAGTCACCTACGACTTAAAGCTGGACCGCAATCAACCGGCAGCAGGGACTTCAGAGGTCGCTGATGCAGTGATACAGAAGTTAAAGGAGACAAGTCCATGTCAGAAAAGGTAACTAAAGAGGAACTTCTAGCTAAAGCACACAAGCCAGCAGAGGACGCTATGAAATTGCATCCTTTTTACCGGGGAAAAATGCAAACTATACCCAAGTGCTGTGTCCGCGATTTCAATGATTTCGCCATCTGGTATACTCCGGGGGTGGCCGAACCCTGCCGGGCAATAAAAGCGGACAAGGAAAAGGTCTATGAGTTTACCAACAAATGGAATACCGTAGCTGTGGTTTCCGATGGCACCAGGGTTCTAGGGCTAGGTGATATTGGCCCTGAGGCCAGTTTGCCGGTAATGGAAGGTAAGGCACTGCTGTTCAAATACTTAGGTGGCGTAGATGCCGTGCCTATTTGTCTCGACACCAAAGACCCTGATGAGATTATCCAGGCCGTGAAATGGCTTCAGCCTTCCTTTGGCGGCATCAATCTGGAGGATATCTCCAGCCCTAAATGCTTTTACATCCTCGACCGATTAAGAGCCGAAGCACAAATTCCAGTATGACATGATGACCATCAGGGAACCGCGGCCGTCACCCTTGCCGGACTAATCAACGCTCTAAAGATTGTGGGCAAGAAAAAAGAGGATGTTAAGACTACTGTTATCGGGATCGGTGCTGCCAATGTGGCTATCTTGAGGGTACTTTTTGCTGACGGCTTTAAGCCAGCAAACACCATAATTGTAGATAGTAAAGCCATCCTCCATACCGGCAGAGCTGACCTCGAGGAGAAGCAAGAGGAAAATCCATATAAGTGGGACCTGTGCCTGAGGACCAACCCAGAGAAAAGAAACGGTGGGATAGCCGAAGCCCTAAAG
>QYPU01000080.1 GCA_007280145.1 Dehalococcoidia bacterium
CAGCTTTCGGCAAAACTCCTCAACTGGAGGCTGGCGCACCAGCCTGGCGTCGTAGATAGTAATCCCGGTGAATTTGCGTCCGGTTATGTGAGGCGAAAGCTCATTCCTTATCGTTTCAACTTCGGGCAGTTCAGGCATGGTTTTAGGCCACTGATAACAATTGTAAAGTAAGTGTTCACAAGCGTCAAAGCTTTGGGCGTAAAAAGTTCAGCGAAGCTGAATTTGGACGAAGCGAAGCGTAGTCTTCTACAGCGTGTTATATGCCTGTGCCGTGCCAGTAGCATAAATTTGCATTCACGAAGAGCATTTCTCAACGTCAAGCTTTATCACGAACACAGTAGTGCATAATGGCAACGCTTTCTTAAAGGACATTTTTCACAATCGGGTTTTCTAGGAGTGCAAACAAGAGCAGTAAAATCAAGAATAGCAAGATTGGCTTTTCGAGGATTTCTTTCTGATGCATATATTTTAGCGATCTCTATAACATGTTTATCCCTTCGCCCATCTTTTGATGTTTTGATTCCGAAATATCTTCTGAACAATCTTAGAATATTGCTATCAACTATCCATTCTTTCTTATCATATGCTATGGACAATACTGCTCCTGCCACATACTCACCTACCCCAGTTAAAGTAGTCAATTCCTCTCTTGTTTCAGGGATTTTGCACTTATATTTTTCTCTTACTTCTCGTGCTACCAAACCAAATGCTGGAGTGCGCCACTTTAATCCAAGGGGATACAGGATTTGTTCTAACTTTCTATCTTCAGCGTTTGCCATAGCTTCAACATCAGGATATTCTGTGAATAGTCGTTCGTAAACTTGTTCAACTTGGTCTGCCTTTGTTCGCCTGAGCATTATTTCAGCGATGAGGACCTTAAATGGGTCGCGGGTTTCCCTCCACGGGTAAGTCCGGCTATTCTTATTGAACCAGCGAATAATTCTACTTCTGAATATGCGGATATCTTTCACAGAAGGCGTCTCTTCCTTCGGATTATTCTTCATAATATATCTTCCTCAGTTCCTTGATGATGGCCCGGGCAATTTCACGCGCAAGTAAAGGCGGCACGGCATTCCCGACCTGCCTGAACTGTTCGGTTCTGGGACCTTCAAATTTGTAGTTATCGGGGAACGACTGGCACCGGGATGCTTCCCTTACTGTAAAAGACCGGCACTGATTGATGTCCGGGTGTATATAATAGTGCCCATCCTTGCAGATATGCGCCGTTATTGTTGAAGCGGGGCGATCCCACCACTGAACCTTGAATCTGTCCAGAAACTTGTCAAGGTGTCTGTGGTTCGGAATGAGGTCGGGTCTCTCCTCCACCAGATCGTCCAAGCGTGCGGCTCCATTGCCGTTCCTGTGGTGTTCGATGAAGAATCTGTATCTTTCAAGGTCACCCTGCATGTGTGTTCTTGCTCTGTGATTGAGAATTCCTGGAGAATCTCTTCTCATTCTTGTCTGATAGGATTTGAGGTTCATATTTGAACTGTAAGACCCGAACCAGCCATCGCTTCCCTCACCCGGTTTCAGGGGGGGTAAGTCACCGATTGCATCTTCAACCGTGAGGCGCCCTCCCCCCCTGTTCTTAAGGGTCAGTTTCTGTAATCCTTTGAATATGTTTTTTATCCCCGGGTTTTTGCGTTCAAGAGATTTCCTGTATCCAATGAGAATCAACCTTTTCCTGATTTGTGGGATGTGGAAGTCTGCACTGTTAAGAGTGTAGCTGTACGGCTCTTCGAGAACCTGTTCCAGAGGGGGGGTAATTGCGTAAGGAGGGTTCAGGGACGAGAAATCATTCAATATTCTGACAAATATCTCTTTCCCTTTGGTCCTCGCAGTAAAAAGACCGGGGACATTCTCATAAAGAAAAAAGTCCGGTTGAAGCTTCTCCAGAATCTCAAGATAATGCGTGTAAAGGTAATGCCTCTCGTCATTCTCCATTCTGAAGGGGTCTCTCGACCTTCCGGCAAGCGAGTAGGGTTGACAGGGTGGCCCTCCGAGAAGCACATGAAACTGTGGGGCACCGTGATATCTTTTGCTTGCCTCTATCTTCTGAAGTATGGACTCTGTCCCATCGTCTCCCAAGGTCGCCTGGATAACCCGGTGTGAAATTGATTCGCCGAGATCGGGGAATCGATCAAGGATATCCTCCCGCGACATCTGCTCTCTGAGATACTGCTGATAAAGGTAACCCTTGCTGGTCTCCTTTAATCCGTAATAAAGATGGCGGGTCCTCAGACTTTCACACGCCCACCTGTCCATTTCAACCTGGGCGATGATTTCGAATCCTGCCTGTTTGAAACCCTCGCTCAATCCACCACAACCGGCAAACAGGTCTATTGCATAGAAAATCGGTTTAACTTCCCTCATTTTTGTGAATTCTGGAGAAAATCCTGTCAAGATCATGGAAGAGCTTATCTTTTGATTCAAATCTGATTCGAGTATCATATTTGTCATATTCCTCGTGAATTGCCTTTGTAAGCGGCCTCAACCAGTTCTGTCTTCCCGAAACATTGCTTTCCTTTGCCTTTTTCCCAAGCCATTCTATGATGCGCGGGTCATTCTTCGTTTCCTTTCTGTCAAAGAATTCACTCCATGATGTCCAGTCACCCGCTGAATCCACAAATTCCCAAGGGAATCGCGATAATTTATAACAGTATGAAAAGTGGCTTGTTTCCGGATCCCTTTCAGCACGCTTGGTAATGCGTCCCGGAGCCAGAGAGCCTGCATGGTCATAAAGTGCCCTCCATACAAATTCCCTGTCCTCTGCTGGAACAATAGAAGTATCCATTATAAACTCAAGTCGTTTCCCCATTTCATACCACAGTTTTATAACTTCGCCTTTCTTACCCTTCAATTTGAGAAGCCCCATTGTTTTCATTTCCTCTTCGATTTCTCTCATTTTCGTCGAAAGGAGTTCATCGAATCTCTCTGCCTGTTCTCTCAGTTCCCCGGTCAGCAATCTTTTCGTCTTGAAGACTTTTACCTTTTCGGGCTTCCCATCAATTATTCTAATTTCTCTGACTATCACAGCCATCAGCCAAACTCTCCCATCCTGAATCTGTGAACAAATTCCCCTATGTTACGAAGGGTCTTGCGCAATATAGCGTCGGGGTTATCTTTATCTTCTGAATCGAATAGCACCGAACTTTCCTGAAGCAAGTCATATCTGCACATTTCATGTCCCATCAACCATACAAGGTAAGCTGCGAGGTCATCCTCTTGATCCTGTACAGCTTCTTGTGCAGGGTGATTAATATTATATTGCAATACCAGCCCTCCCCGTTCCCCATCAAGGCATTCTGCCATAATCATTTTTGCTCGTTCTGGAAATTCCATGGGTTCGCATTTCTCGAAAAGCCCATGTGACGGAGGATCTTCTTCTAGGTAAAAACTTCGATTTTCAACATCGAGTTCCGTTCCTTTATCCTCATCTCTAAGTGATATTATCTTCGCTACAATGGTATATTCTCCTTTGCCTGGAAAATTTGCTAGTTGGAATATTTGTTGGTATGGACCGATGTAATCTGAACTATGCTTAGGTGCAAGAATGACATCCTGCTCAGCATAGGTTTTGATCAACCTTCCAGCCCTACCGGAGAGTCTCATGAACAACTTGAATCTTACAATTGCCTCAATATCAGAATCATTAACAATTCTAGCTTTGATATTCGATATGCTCTCACCATAGTTAACTCGCAGGTCGCCCTGTCTTGGAAAATTCATATCATCAAACTCAATGTAGATTTCCTTCGGGATTCTGGTGCCACCACCACCTCCTCCACCCCTTCTGCCCGGACCTATACCTATTCCGATCTCTTTTGCGAATCTGTTGATTGCAACTAGAGCTCTTCGTTCGGCATTCCGTTGCTGCTGTCTTCGCACTTCTCTCGCATCAACGCCGTAGCCGAGCTTTTCTTGGGCAAATCTCATCATCTCGCCTTCTACAAACCTCTTCACCGCCCCGGGGAGCGAGCTCCGGAAATCGTAGGAATAGTGCTCTATTCCCTCATCTTCCAGTAAGGCCTCCTCGGTGTCGGCATCAAAGTTTATGTAACCGTAGAGTCTTTGCGCAATCTCCCTCCCCATGTACCAAGGCTGAATTATGCATATTTTCATCCCGTCTCTCTGGATAGTGACCCCTCTTATATCCTCGGGAACAGGCTTCTCAACGTTATACACTAGGTGAAGATTTTTCACCCGGATTTCCCTGAAACTCGTGGGGATTCTATGATTTCTCTTGAGCCAGACCTTAAATTTTCTGGAATCCTCATCCCTCAAATCAAACTCCTTTGGGATAGTTGCAATCTGTTCCCGCCCCTCTGTTCTTACCTTGATGGTCGCGTCGTATTTCAGAATTATCTCCCACCAAGTCTCACCTATATAGCGTAAGAATTGACCGTTGTGAAGGCCCTCGATAAGTTCATCAACCGGGCTGACAATTATGACCCTAGTACCCACCGATGAAAGAGGTTCGATCAGATTGTGGGCCATTTCTCGTAGTTTCTGTTTCCCTTCTTCACCATCATAGGCGGCGACCGGGGATTCGGTTCTTATTACCGTTCTGAAGCCAAACCTGTAAGAGCCGTCATCGCGGAGGGCGTCGTACAGAATTGTGTGTTCTTTCGATGCACCGACGAAAATAAATTTACCTCTCCCTCTTGAGCCAAGGGTTCTTTCTGCGCGGGGCTGGGTGAAAGCTACGCCCTCGAATCGTCCCCACCGTTCCTCTCCCGGCAGGTCAATTTCATATTCCTCGGGAGTCAGGACTCTGCCAGTAAGGCCCGTCGTTCCTTGGTCGGTCATCAGGAGGAATTTCCTATCTTTTGCTTCCAGCAATTCAAAAATAAAGCTCCATCCCTTTCCTTTCTTATTCTTCTTGGCGCTCCATGCATTTTGAATGGCATCTTTCTGGACAGCATTAGGGACTGTTGCGTACGCCCTGTACCCATCGACGATTGCTCTCACATCTTCGGGCCAGTTGCGGACAGTCCTGCGTACTTCAACTCCCCTGAGGTAGTTATCAATCAATCTTTCTGACATAGGTTTCCTCCTTCAAGATTTTTGAGCACAGCATGGTAGATAACATCCATATATATGACTTTAAGTTTGCCTAATTAGCTCTAACATTTCACCTCCACCCCTTTAGTTTTCACTTCGTCGCCGATAAAGGTTCCTTTGCCTTTGGATGAAAATTCTTCTTCTGTATAGCCAAGGGGCTCAATGGGCTCCATTATTCTCGCCTTGGCCGAAGCTAAACCGAGGGCTTCCAAGCGCTCTAAAATATTCATCCCTTTGAAATCGTCGGATATAACCACAATATCTATGTCGCTATGTTGTTCAGCTTTTCCGCTAGCCTGAGAGCCGTACAGAATTATTCTATTGCTTCTTATGCCTTGTAGCTCCAAAGCCTCTTTGAGCCTCCTTATTGTGTCAACAACTGCGTTATCCATCCGAATGCCTCCTTCGCCTCCTTGAGGTATCTCTTTGCGGCCTGTTCATTATAGGCTTTTTGTAATTCTTCAAAATCCTCGGGATATCTGGTGACAATGCTCGCATCACTCAATTTACTGATAAATTCAAAGACCTTCTCGTCTGGCTCTAGTTTGGCTAACTGCAAAAGGTATCTTAAGTTATGAGTCTTGGGCGGTGTCTTACCAGTAACCTCCTCCACCTTTGCCTTCAATGCCTTCTCCAGGGCTAAATGGCACATGAAGATAGTATATATGTATCTGCCTGTATTGAACATGTGCTCGGCTGTTTCTATATCATATTTAGCTGAGTCCAGCCAGTTCTTTATTTCTTTTTCCATGATCCGTCCTCCTATTCTAGCATAGACTTCTATCCCATCTCGCCCCAGTTTTTGCCCAGCTTGATGTCTATCTTTAGTGGCACGCTGAGCTTTAAGGCATTGGGCATTATTTTAGAAACGAGTTCTTTCATCAAGTCCAACTCTTCAGGGGGTATTTCAAAGACAAGCTCGTCATGGACCTGGAGAATCATCCTGCTTCTCATCTCCCGTTTTTCCATCTCGTGGTGAAGTTCGACCATGGCGATTTTGATGATATCGGCAGAAGTGCCCTGCACCGGCATGTTTATTGCCATTCTCTCAGCGGCCTCTCTAATCTGGCGATTTGGTGAGTTGATTTCCGGGATATAGCGCCGTCTGCCCAGCACCGTTTGCACATAACCTGATTCTCTGGCTTGGCTCTTGGTGGCTTCAATATAGTCTTGAACCCCGGGGTATTTCTCAAAATATGAGGCGATGAACCGGGCAGCTTCCTCCCGGCTGAAATCGGTGGCTTGCTCCAGGCCGTAGTCGCTCATACCATAGATGACACCGAAATTGACCGTTTTAGCCACGCGGCGCATGTCTGGGGTTACTTCGTCCGGGGGAACATTGAAGACCCGGGAGGCAGTGAAGGTATGGACATCTTCATCTCTGAGGAAGGTGTCAACGAGCTCCGGGTCCCGTGAAATGTGGGCTAGCGCTCTCAGGTCGATTTGAGAGTAATCGGCGGAGAGGAGATACCACCCTGGCTCGGCGATAATGGCCTGCCGTATTTTCCCGCCCAGCTCACTCCTTATCGGGATGTTTTGCAGGTTCGGCTCGCTGGAGGAAAGCCGGCCGGTAGTCGTGCCTGTCTGGTTGAAGCTGGTATGAACTCTGCCTGTTTTGGGGTTGATTAAGGCAGGAAAGGCATCGGTGTAGGTTGACTTCAACTTGGCAAGCTGGCGGTATTGTAAGACAAGTTCAACTATCGGGTGAGTTCCCTTTAGCTCCTCGAGGGCTGCGGCGTCGGTGGTATAGCCGCTTTTCGTTTTGCGTGCCGTGGGGAGTTTTAGCTCCTCATAGAGGATTCTGGACAGCTGCTGCGACGAGTTTATATTGAACCTGTAGCCGAGGCTGTTGTAGACCTCAGCTTCCAGCCTCAACATCTCCTTTCCCAGGCTGTGGGACATATCTCGCAGGAGCTCGGTATCCAGGGCAACGCCGTTTCTTTCCATGGCTACCAGCACCGGAATCAGGGGCATCTCTACTTCACTGAAAAGCTGCCATAGCCCTTGCTGGTGCAGCTCGGGTTCCAGCCTGTTTTTTAGTCTTAGCGTAATATCGGCATCGGCACAGGCATAGTCGGCGGCCTGCTCTGTTTCAACCATTGCCATGGAGACTTGTTTGGCTCCTTTCCCGATTAAATCAGTAATAGGTGTCATCTCGATACCAAGCTTATTGAAAGCCAGCACTTTAAGCCCTAAGGACTTTTCGCCCAGGAGATAGGCAGCAATCATGGTATCAAAGGCCAGATTCCGGAGCTTTATTCCGTATTCGGCCAGCACCGTCATGTCGAATTTGCCGTTTTGGGCTATTTTGGCGATTTTCCCATCTTCGAGCAGGGGCTTAAGCCTGGCAGTAACCTGGGGCAAGGCTAGCTGGGCTATTGGACTTAAAGTCCGGTGTCCTACAGGTATGTAAAAAGCCTCACCCGGGGCTGATGACAGAGAGATGCCGACAAGCTCTGCTGCCATAGCCTCTTTGCTTGAGGTTTCCAGGTCAATGACAAATTCCTTGGCTGCTGCCAGTTGAGCGATGAGCTTGTCTAGAGCTTGTTCACTATTGACTATCTGGTAGTTCCTTTTGGCTGTGACCTGGCCGGGGACTATGGTTGATGTTCTCTGTTCCATTTCCTCCGGCAGCCGGGATAGCAATTTAGCGAACTCCAGCTCGTGAAAAAGCTCCACTACTTGGCTGCGGTCGTAGGCGCTGACCTGGCAGGCGTCCAGATTTAAGGTTATGGGCACCTCCGTAACTATGGTTACCAGCTCCTTATTTTGGAAGGCTTGAGCTTTGTGGTCACGGAGGGAGGCCTGCAGCTTGTCAGGGGTTACTTCTTCGATGTGGGCATAGATTCCCTCGAGGCTACCGAATTGCTGGAGCAACCTGGCGGCTGTCTTGTTGCCGATGCC
>QYPU01000096.1 GCA_007280145.1 Dehalococcoidia bacterium
CCTTGACTATCTCAGGGTTAAGCAAAATGATAACCTCCTCACCTGGTATCTCAATCACAGCCACTCGGAGTGATACCCCCACCTGGGGTGCAGCTAAACCAACGCCAGAAACCGCCCGCATAGTCTCTATCATGTCATCAATAAGGCGCTGGATCAAGCTATCGATGCTGGTTACCTTCTTGGCTTTCTGCCGCAACACAGAATCAGGTAAAACACGAATAGAACGAACTGTCATTTTGTAATTGATTAAACCACACCTACTGGGTCAATGTCCACAATCCAGCCCTGCGGAAAAGTCATATCATTCAAGAACTCAGCTAATGCAGTCCCACAGAGAATCATCTGCCACTGATAGTACCCCCTGAGTCGAGGCACGAAAGCTGGCACTGGCCCAATTAACCTCAAGTCAGGCATGCCCCTCCTATCCCCTTCAGCAATAAGTAATTGGCTCAATCTCTCCGCTTCTTTGCGGCAAGTAACAGCATTAGTGTGACTAAAAATAAAACGGGCCAACTGGCTGAAAGGTGGATAACCAAACTGGCGACGATAGTTTAGCTCCTGGGCATAGAAAGCTAGATAATCATGCCCCGACGCTGCCCGAATTGCGTAATGCTCTGGGCTATAAGTCTGAATAATAGCCCTCCCTGCTACCAAGCCACGCCCCGCTCTACCAGCTACCTGACACAAAAGCTGAAAGGTTCGTTCCCCAGCCCGGAAGTCAGGTAAATTCAAACCAGAATCCGCACTGATTACTCCAGCCAATGTCACCTGAGGCAAGTCCAACCCCTTAGCTATCATTTGAGTGCCTATAAGTATGTCAGCCTCATGAGCTCGGAATTTAGCTAAAAGCTCTTGATGGGCCTGTCGTCTGGAAGTTACATCCCTATCCCAGCGAAGAACTCGAGCTTGAGGAAAAAAACGCTTAGTTTCTTCCTCCACCCTTTGAGTACCAATGCCCTGGAATTTAAGCCGCTCACTACGACATTGAGGACAAACTTGAGGTAACTGACAGGAATAATGGCAATGATGACAAATCAGCTTCTTCGCTGCCAAGTGATAGGTAAGAGCTGACGAGCAATGTTGACAATTGAGAACAAAGCCACAATCTCGGCATTGAATAAAAGTCGCCATGCCACGTCGATTAAGAAACAGGATTACCTGCTCATGATGAGCCAAAGCCGCAGCCATCGCTCTAGATAAAGAACGACTAAACAGGCTTCGGTTGCCAGCTTTAAGTTCATCCCTCAAGTCCACAACCTCAACTTCAGGCAGAGGCGAGAGACCACGAGGTGTAATGCGCTCCTTGAGTTCAATCAGCTGATATTCCCCCCGCTGCCCCCGGTAAAAAGTCTCCACATCAGGTGTGGCACTGCCCAAAATAACCACCGCACCACTAAGCTCAGCCAACTTGACAGCCACTTCCCGAGCATGATACCGCGGTGATTTATCAGACTGCTTGTACGTCCACTCATGCTCTTCGTCAATAACAATCAACTCAAGGTCAGGCTGAGGCGCAAAAAGGGCACTCCTTGGACCAATAACCACATCACAGCCACCTTCCCTTATCCGATGCCACTCATCAAACTGCTCACCTAAAGACAATCCACTATGAATTACAGCTACACGACCAGGAAAACGAGAGGCAAAGCGCTCTATCGTCTGAATAGTTAGTGCAATTTCAGGAACAAGACAAATACCTCGCTTACCCTGAGCAATAACTTCAGCCAAAGCCCGGAGGTAAATTTCGGTCTTGCCGCTGCCAGTAACACCATAAAGCAGAAAAACTAACGGCGACCTATTTCGACCCCGTTGCGCTAGGCTATTTCGAATCTTTTGCCAAACTACTTCCTGAGACGGAGTAAGATTTGGCAACCCCATCGAAGCAACTCTAAGATAAGCTAAAGGGTCACGCCTAACTTCAACTCCCACCACAGAAACCAAGCCACTATTCTCTAAAGACTTAATCACCGCTCTCTGGCAAACAATGGCTTTCCTAAGTTCAGCTAAAGTAACAGGTTGAGACTGCTTAGCCAGAAACTCGACCACTGCTGCCTGCTTATAAGCTCTGGCCGCTCTGAGCTGAACAATTTCTGTCTCAACCCTATCTCGTTCAATCTGCAGCTTTAAATAAGGAACTACCCTCGGCTTTATTTTAATCGCTTCCAGTTGCTGACTCTTCGCCACAAGACGGCGCCGGAGGAGTTGCTGAGTAATCATCTCGGCTTTCCTTTTTCCCAATTTCCTCCCTAACTCCCTTAAACTGACCTTGCCCTTATCCTCAAGAAATTGGATTACTTGTCTCTGCTCCGAATTAAGCTGCGATAAGTCCACTGGATATGACAAAAGTTGCAAAAAGGTGACCAACCTTCGCTCAAAACCCGGGGGCAACATCAAAGCTACAGCATCAAAAAGAGACGCGAGGTAATGTTTACTCAGCCATAAAGCAAGTTCAACTTGGTCTGGAAATAGCAAGGGAGAAGATGTGATAAGGCCACTTATTTCCTTGGTGTCCTCAACTGAAGGATAATCGCTTAGCTTGACAACAATACCCTGAAGGACTTTAGCGCCGAAAGGCACCCATACTGCTTGCCCAACATCAACAGTCAGACGAGGCGGGATAGAATAACAAAAACTGCGGCGCTGAGCAATGGGCGAATTGACTGCTACCTCAGCATATTTCATCCACCGTCTTTAACTTCCTCGACTTCCTCGATTTCATCAGCCTCTCTAACTTCCTCAACTTCCTCAGCCTGCTCAACTTCCTCAGCTTCCTCAACTTCCTCAGCTTCCTCAACTACAACCTTTTCAGCTACCTTCTCTCGCCTTTCCTTAAGTCGTGCTTCCTTAGCACTAAGTCGGCGTATGTAGTAAAGCTTGGCACGGCGAACCTTACCATGCCGCACTACCTCAACTTTTTCTAATAACGGAGAGACAAAAGGGAAGGTGTGCTCCACGCCAATTCCATAGGCGACCCTCCTAATAGTAAAGTTGCCGCCACCAGTTCCCTTCCTGACCCTGACTACCAGCCCAAGCAGGGTTTGAAGTCGCTCCCTATTAGCTTCTTTAACTTTAAAGCTAACCTTCACCGTATCACCGGGGCTAATCTGAGATATACTAGAACGTCCTTTAACTTGGCTCACAGAATTGATATCCATATTTAGTCACATCCCTTCTACAACTTGATTTCGCAAAGCTTCATTCATTAATTTCTCATCTTCCTTGGAAAGTATAGCTTTTTCCAAGAGGTCAGGACGTCGCTCCGCAGTCCGCAGCAGGCTCTGCTGACGCCGCCAGCGAGCAATCTGACTATGATTTCCAGAAAGCAAAACTGACGGCACTGCCCAACCACGATACACTGCTGGCCGAGTATACTGTGGGTATTCTAATAGCCCGTCAGTATGCGAATCCTCTACTAGCGATGCCTCTGAACCAACCACTCCAGGCAGCAACCTAACTACACAATCCACTATAACCATAGCTGCTACCTCCCCACCGCTAAGCAAGTAGTCGCCAACACTAATTTCATCATTGGCCAAGTGCTCCACTACTCTCTCATCAACACCTTCATAATGACCACAGATAAGGATAAGCTGCTGGTAACCAGCTAGCTGCCGAGCAACTTCCTGATTGAAAAGCCGACCTTGGGGACTAAGTAAGATAACTGGCACCGACGGCGATTCAAGTTCTCCCTTGATAGCTTCTGCAGCTTCGAAGACCGGCTCTGGCTTGAGCACCATGCCAGCCCCACCACCATAGGGATAATCATCCACAGCATGGTGCTTGTCATGAGTATAAGTACGGATATTATGAAGCCTAATATCAACCAAATGACGCTCTCTGGCTCGCCCAATGATACTGTAATTAAATAAGCCATCAAACATCTGAGGAAACAATGTCAAAATGTCAATACGCATTCAACTACTCCCACCGTGATCACCTTCCAACGTTTTGCCACCAAGAATCTCCAGAGCGTGAAGCAAGACAGGCAAAATAACCTCAAGGCATTCCCTTACTCCCTTCGGACTGCCTGGGAGATTAACAATCAAACATTTGCCCCTACTCCCAGCCACAGCCCGACTAAGTACTGCCTCAGGTTTCTTTTTCATCGTCGATATCCTCATAACTTCGGTCAAACCAGGAATAGTCCTATCAACTACTGCTAGCGTTGCCTCTGGCGTTACATCTCTAGGTGATAATCCAGTCCCCCCACTGGTGACGATAAGGTCAAGCCCAACTTCATCCACCCATTCCTTGAGCTTAGCTGAGATAACCTCCTCGTCATCAGGTACAACACCATATTGGGTTACACAAACAGGCAACCGACTGATACATTCCTGAGCAACCTGCCCGCTCTCATCACGACGCTTGCCCTGCCACACCCTATCACTGATGGTAAGTACACCAACAGTTAACATCTGCTTATTTTACCATACCACAGGCAAAGCTCAAAACCACAAAAATTAAGCTAAACTTTAGTACTACCCCAACTGAGCCTGTGTCAATCACCACGGGCACAAGATATTGAGTTCAAGATAGGCAAAAACACTACCCATTGAAAAAACAAAGTTTTTATGCTGCCGGGGCGACATAAAATTTTAAGAAAACGGTGCGAATTGAGTGCAAAAGGTATTGACAAAAAGGGCGGAATGTGTTTTATAATGGTGTATAGTGGGAAAAGATGGTAAAAGGGGGGAGGATTATCATGGTAATAAACTGCAGTCAAAACCGAATAACGAACCACGGGGCTTCCGACTCTCTCAAAGATAAACTTCACAAGATGATGGGGCTATACTTAGAAGAAGATGACCATTCCCTTGTATTGAGAGACAAAGGCAAGGCAATAGCAAGGTGGAGTGCCACAGGAGCAAAGCCCGAGGCAATCCAAGATACTGCTAATTGGTACATCTTAAGTAGCTGCAGCAGCTTTGAACTTCGATTGCTCCATTTTTGGGAGCATCATCCTCAGACCAGGTTGAGCCTTTACTCCATTGCTAACACCCTGGACACTGAAAGGGTTAACTTGAGACACGCAATCAAAGCCTTAGTTGAAAAAGGCATACTCGAAGAGCAACACAATGATAATGGCCTCACTACTTACTCACTAAGTAGCGACTGGCAAACGCAGGGGTATATCGAGGAGCTAGCTAGGCTAGAGCGAGGCAAAATAAAAATTTCCAAAAAACAATTAAAAGGAGAGGCTATACCAGCCTAACTGCCAGACTGAGACAGAGATGTTCCTTGGCGAATATGAATATAGGGTTGACAGCAAGGGCAGACTGCCCTTGCCCCCCAAGTTCAGACAGGAACTTGGGGCGGAGTTAATACTGACTAGAGGGATAGACACATGCATCGTTGTCTACCCCATAGTTGAATGGAATAGGTTAGCTGATACTCAACCGGCAGCAACCATAACGCTAAGCCAAAAAAAGAGGAAGTTAAATCGACATATTTTCGGTGCGGCTTTCAACCTGACGCTAGACAGACAAGGAAGGATAGCCCTGCCACCACCGTTACGCCGATATGCCAGAATTGACAATGCCGCCACGATAGTTGGGCAGAATAATTATATCGAGTTATGGAACCCTGACCTATGGAATTCGGAGCAGGTCTCTGTTGAAGAGCAGGTATGGCAAATCACAGAAAGCCTCGAGGACCAACAATGAGTTTGACCATGACTTTACCAATTCATACACCAGTGCTCCTTAAAGAAGCGGTAGAGGCGTTACAAGTCCAGCCAGGAAAACGCTATGTTGACTGTACCCTGGGTTCAGGGGGGCATGCTATGGCTATTTTAGAAAAGAGCTTGCCCAATGGCCAACTTCTGGGTATCGATGCTGACCCTGATGCCATTAAGATAGCCAAAACCAGACTAGCAGACTATGCCGATTCAACCATCATAGTCAATGACAATTTCGCTAATCTCGAAACTATCTGCAAAGAAAACAACTTTTTATCAGTCAATGGAATTCTATTTGACCTGGGTATGTCATCCATCCAACTTGACAATGCTGAGCGCGGCTTTAGTTTCCAGCGTGATGGCCCACTGGATATGCGTTTTGGGCCAACCCAGGAATTAACTGCAGCTGAGATAATCAATATCCTGCCCGAAGATAAACTGGGTAACCTCATTCGAACTTATGGCGAAGAGAGTTACAGCCGCCAGATAGCTCGCCACATCGTTAGGAACCGTCCGATAAACAGCACCCTCGAGTTAGTCCATATAGTAGAACAGGCTATCGGCAGTCGGCGAGGTAAAATCCACCCCGCTACCAGAACTTTCCTGGCATTGCGCATCGCTGTCAATCGCGAGTTAGAGAATCTACTCACAGCCCTAAAACAAACCATCAACTGCCTTGGCCATCGAGGCAGGCTAGTAGTTATCAGTTATCACTCACTAGAAGACCGCCTGGTTAAACAATTCATGGTACGGGAAAACAAGGGATGTCTCTGCCCTCCAGAAACCCCGATATGTGTGTGTGGGCATGTGCCCAGTCTGAGACTGATATCAAAAAAGGCTATTATGCCGCTGCTGGGCGAAATAGAATCTAATCCCCGCAGCCGCAGCGCCAGGCTTAGGGTAGCTGAGCGCCTTTAAAAACCAGCTAAAAATTTATTAATTAGGAGATAAATCAAAAATTAAAAGGCCAAAGGAGGTAAGAACTACAATGAAAAAGGTTATTTCAGCTATAGATGTGGGCACAACCAAGATATGCACCATTATGGGCAATCTAGATTCAGGAGGCAGCATGCAAGTCTTGGGAGTAGGTCTTGTGCCCTCACACGGCCTGCACAAAGGTATGGTGGTCAATGTAGAAGAAGCTACAGAATCTATTACTGAATCGGTCAAGCGGGCTGAACAAGCCAGTGGTCTAAAAGTGGAATCTGCTTATGTAGGTGTCACCGGCAGACACATAAGCTCAGTTAACAGTCACGGGGTAGTAGCTATACCACGCAATGACCGCCTGGTTCGACCTGATGACCTCAGACGAGTCCTGGCTTCTGCCCAGCACATCAATGTCCCTGATGATAGAAAGATACTCCATGCCATCCCACGCGGTTACGCCTTAGACAATCAAGAAAGGATTAAGGAGCCTGTAGGCATGCACGGCTTCAGGCTAGATGTGGAAACTCATATTATCACCGCTGCCGTGGCCTCAGTGCAAAACCTGGTTAAATGCATCCGCAGTGCTGGCGTCGAGATTGAAGACCTCATTCTAGAACCCCTAGCTAGCGGTGAAGCGGTGCTGACGCCAGAGGAAAGAGAGATGGGGATCATCCTAGCTGATATCGGTGGTGGCACTACCGACATAGCTGTGTTTAAAGAGGGCAGCATCTACCATAGCTCAATTATTCCAGTGGCTGGCTATCAGGTCACCAGTGATATTTCCATCGGATTAGGTTTACCCTTCGAAATTGCCGAAGCTATGAAGAAAAAGTATGGAAATGTTTATCCCGACGTGCTCACCAAAAGCGAAGAGTCTACTCTGAGTGTGGAAGACGGACATAGCGTTTCCTATCGTGATTTATGTAATATCACCAAAGTCCGTATGGAGGAACTGCTGAGGCTCATTCTCCTAGAAATGCCTGACTCTAACTATGCCTCGCTGGCTCCCGCTGGCTTGGTGCTTACTGGAGGAGGTTCCAAACTGGCTGGCCTTGAAGCCTTGGCCAAGTCATCACTTCGCACTCAAACAAGAATTGGTGAGCCTATGGGCATTTATGGCATTACCGACATTCTCCATGACCCGGCTCACGCTACTGGAGTTGGGCTTCTTCTCTGGGGAATCAGGAATCAAGGCAAACCAGCTTGGGAAGCTAAAAAGAAAAGCGGCATCTTTGGCAATTTTAGCAGCCTACTGAAAAAGTTCTTCGGACTTTGAAACAATATGAATGAAACACAGAAAAGGAGGGGATAAAAATGGCAAAGTCAACATTTTCAACAGCGCCGGCCCGGATTAAAGCCATAGGCATTGGCGGTGGTGGTTCCAACGCTATCACGCGGATGGTTCGTGAAAGTATTAAAGGTGTAGATTTTGTGGCCATGAATACCGATGCTCAAGCTCTGGCAATGGCTGAAGCCCCAATACGTATTCAACTTGGTGAAAAGCTAACCAGGGGCCTGGGTGCTGGTGGCAACCATGAGACTGGTGCTGAAGCAGCCGAAGAAAGCCGCCAGGCAATCCAAGACCTGATTTCCGGCACCGATATGGTTTTTATTACTGCTGGAATGGGCGGTGGCACTGGCACTGGAGGTATCCCAATAATTGCTGAGATAGCCAGGCAATGTAATGCCCTCACCATTGGCATTGTAACCAAGCCATTTAGCTTTGAGGGCACTCGCCGGACCAGGGTAGCCGAGGAAGGCATTTTGCAGCTTTGTGATAAGGTAGATACTTTGGTTATCATTCCCAATGACCGCCTTCTCGAGCTTTGTGATGCTAAAACTACAGTAGATAACGCTTTCAGACTGGCCGACGACGTGCTCCGACTGGGTGTACAAGCTATCGCCGAAGTCGTGACTGTCCCCGGATTAATCAACCTTGACTTTGCCGATATTAGATCAATAATGACGAATGCTGGCCCAGCGTGGATGTCAGTAGGTCGAGGACAAGGGCAAAACCGAGCTCTCGATGCTGCCAAGGCTGCGCTCGCTAGCCCGATGCTTGATGTCTCCATAAGCGGTGCTAAAGGAGTACTGTTTAACGTCAGCGGCGGTAGCAACCTCACCCTATTCGAGTGCAACGAAGCTGCTGAAGTCATCGCTCAGGCGGTTGACCCCGAGGCAAATATCATATTCGGCGTCGTTTTTAATTCACAAATGGCGGATGAAGTTCAGATTACAATCATTGCCACCGGTTTCACTGCCCATTACGGAGCTGGAGTACCTACTGAAGCTGAGTTGCGCCGCCTGCTAAGAGGCGTAGCTGAAGATAGCCTTGATGTCCCGTCGTTTCTACGTCGCGCATCAAATTATCCCTCTGGCAAAGCAGCAGCTTCATCCTCAACCGCAACCCGAATGCCCCATTAATACCTCCCTGCTTACCTCCCTCCCCCCAAACAGGGCGGCAATCAAAATTGCCGCCCTGTTTTCTATTTCCTGCCAAGATACTGCCATCCCTTATATCTCACCGCTAATTTGAGGGCTTTTCCTACTTCTCATAAAAACAATTATATAAACCCCGTTTAGTCTGCTTCAAACAAGTGATACGCCACCCTTCCACTTGTTTCTTCCAGCCTCCCCCTACTACCTTATTTTTTCACTCACACAAATCATCATAGAGCCTATTTCCCCTTGACAACATCTATATATTGGGTTAGAATGCATAAAAACCACATATTGTGGGGAGGATATTGATGAAGTGTCCTTATTGTGGTGATACTGAATCGAAGGTGATTGATTCTCGGGATGTAGGTGATGGGGTTAGGCGACGGCGGCAGTGTCTCAAGTGTGGGGCTCGCTTTACTACTTATGAACGGCTGCAACCCAGAAACCTTTTCATAATTAAGAAGGATGATAGACGCGAGGAGTTCAACCGAGATAAACTGTTGTCTGGCATTCGCAAGGCTTGTGAAAAGCGACCGCTGCCAACTGGCACTATCGATAAGCTCATAGATAATATTGAAACTGAGATTTATCGTTTAGGTAAAGCTGAAATTCCCAGCTCTGTTATTGGCGACATGGTAATAAAGAAGTTAGAGGAGCTAGACCACATAGCTTATATTCGCTTTGCTAGTGTCTATCGTGAATTCACCGATATTAGTACACTAAAACAGGCAGTAGATACTCTAATAGATACCGGCGCTGGAGCACCACTGGCTGGTCAACTACCTCTCCTATCCCAAGAAGAACTGTCTAGCCTAGGTCAACATCGACGGAGGAGGAAATAAATGGGTACTCGCCAAGGTAAAAGCCAAGCCCAGCCAACTAACCACAATCGTATAGCCCGAGCTATTTTTGCAGCTGCTGAGTCTATGGGTATAGCTGACAGGGAAATGTTGGAGGAACTCGCCGGACAAGCAATTCAAAGACTAGAACCGACGCCGACTTTACCAGGAATGGAGCATCTTGTCCCTTCACAGAACAAGCAGCTACCATCTTCCTCTCAAATCAAAGCTGCTGTTAAGGAAATGTTGGCTGAGAAGACCAAAATAGTTGAGCCATCTGTACCTGAGACAAAGCCCAAGACTATGCCTGGGGTTGAGCTTCGCGAAAATGCCCTTGTAGTCCTAGAAAAAAGGTATCTGTTAAAGGATAGCCAGGGACAGGTCATCGAGACGCCAGAGGAGATGTTCCGCCGTGTAGCCAAGCATGTCGCTTCAGCTGAACTCATTTATGACCCGAAGGCAGACGCTGCTGCTTGGGAAGAAAAGTTCTACCAGCTTATGGCATCTCTGGAATTCCTACCGAATTCCCCCACCTTAATGAATGCCGGACGAGAGCTAGGGCAATTATCAGCTTGCTTTGTCATCCCCATTGATGATTCCATGGAATCCATCTTCGATGCTGTGAAATATACAGCTCTAATTCACAAAAGCGGCGGCGGTACTGGCTTCTCCTTTTCTCGTCTCAGACCTGAGAAAGACAGGGTTGGCTCCACCGGCGGGGTTGCCAGCGGCCCAGTATCTTTTATGCGAGCCTTTGACACTGCCACCGATGTCATCAAGCAAGGCGGTATGCGGCGGGGTGCCAATATGGCCATCCTCAATGTCGACCACCCCGATATTCTGCAATTCATAACAGCTAAAGATGACCCGAAGGCACTTACTAACTTCAACCTATCAGTGGCTGTAACCACTGAATTCATGGATGCTGTAGAAAAGAACGAAGACTACAATTTGGTAAATCCACGGACTAAAGAAGTAGTTGGCAAACTCGCTGCCAGGGAGGTCTTCGATAAAATCACAGACATGGCCTGGCATACAGGAGACCCCGGTATTGTCTTCATCGACCATATAAATAAACATAATCCCACCCCTAACTTAGGCAAAATAGAAAGCACCAATCCCTGTGGTGAGCAGCCTCTGCTCCCCTTTGAATCCTGCAATCTAGCCTCGCTCAATCTGTCCAAAATGGTCAAATGCGAAGATGACAAATGTGAAATCGACTATGACAAGCTAGGCGAAGCCGTTAGGCTAGGTGTCCGCTTTCTCGATGATGTCATAGATGTTAATAAATTCCCGTTACCTCAAATAGATAAAATGACAAAGGCCACCAGAAAGATAGGTCTTGGGGTCATGGGATTTGCTGACATGCTAATCATGCTCGGTATCCCTTACAATTCTGATAAGGCGTTAAAGTTAGCTGAAGACATTATGCACTCTATATCTGAAGAGGCAGCCAAGGAATCAGTAAGACTGGGGAAGGAGCGAGGCTTGTTCCCTAAGTTCAAGGGAAGCATCTATGATACGACCAATGGGTTAAAACCAAGAAATGCTTCGCAAACCACCATCGCTCCCACTGGCACATTAAGCATAATCGCCGGCTGTTCAAGTGGCATCGAGCCTCTTTTTGCTCTTACCTATGTTCGACACATCCTAGACGGCGAAGAGCTAATAGAAGTCAATCCATACTTTGAGAAAGTAGCCCAAAAAGAGGGGTTTTACTCACCAGAACTAATAAAACAACTAGCTGAGGGGAAGAAGCTCCGAGACATCGAAAATATACCTGATTGGGTAAAAGACATCTTTATTACTGCTCATGATATATCCCCGGAATGGCATGTAAAGATGCAAGCAGCTTTCCAGAAATTCACCGATAGCGCCGTTTCCAAGACAATTAACCTTCCCTATGAAGCCACACCAGAGAATATAGCTGAAGCATATATTCTTGCTTACAGAATGGGGCTAAAGGGGATAACTATTTACCGAGACCGAAGCCGTGAAAGTCAAGTGCTAACTATTAGCCACGCCGAAGAGGCACCCGAAGCTAAACTTGCCCCGAGACAACGACCCAAAATTACCAAGGGGGTTACCGAGCGAGTAACTACTGGCTGTGGCTATATCTATGTCACCGTAAACTTCGACGAAGAAGGAATCTGCGAAGTCTTCTCCAGCTTAGGAAAGGCTGGCGGTTGTGCCTCAGCACAATTGGAAGCTACCAGTCGACTAATCTCACTGGCTCTGAGGTCGGGCATGGACATAGCTTCTGTCACTAAACAGCTACGTGCCATCCGCTGCCCGTCCGTTGCCTGGGAGCAAGGGCGCGCCGTTCTCTCCTGCGCCGACGCTATTGGCAGCGTATTAGAAAAATACATCAAAGATAAAGATAGCAATGCCCCTAAAGACCTTGGAGTAGCTAAAAATTGGGCAGGGCAGTGTCCTGAATGTGGAAGCATACTGATTTACCAAGAAGGCTGCCACATTTGCCCTAGTTGCGGCTATACCAAATGCGGATAAATAACAAAAGCGCTTACTCAAGAGGGAGGCATGGATAAGCCGAAAGACAGCTACTCTCAAGCCTTTAAGCAAATAGCCAAGATTGCTAACTCGTCTTTACCCTTAAAGAAAGCTCTCAATGCTATGGCAAGGAGCACAGCTAAGGCACTGAAAGCCATCGGATGCTCCATAATGCTTCTCAATCCCCAAAAACAATACCTGGAAATTATAGCTGCCTACGGCCTCAGCGATTTATATCTACGGAAGGGAGCAGTGAATGCCCATAAGAGCCTCCCTGAAATTCTGGAGGGTAAAGCAGTAGCTCTCGTCGATGTTTCACAGGATAAACAAGTCCAATATCCAGAAGCAGCTGAAATAGAGGGGATAAGTTCTATACTAGGAGCTCCCCTCCTGCAAAAGGGAGAGGTTGTTGGCGAAATCCGAGTTTACACCGACGGGCCAAGGCATTTTCCACAGGTGGAGAAGGACTTCCTATCCACTGTGGCTAATATAGTCGCTATTACTTTGGAAAAAAACGAATTCTACCAAGTATTGAAGGCAGAACATGAAGAAACAATAACTAAACGACGGAAACTGGCCGAGACACCTAAACTACCCTCTTCGTCGCTAAGACCATCTCGCTTCGGTCACCCTAGCGAAGAAGAATTCGCCAGATTACTTGATTTCTACCGCATTGAATGGCTTTATGAACCCCGCTCTTTTCCTCTGGCCTGGCAAGGCAACAAGGTGTCAGAGATGTTTACTCCTGATTTTTACTTGCCCGAGCTAGACCTTTACATCGAGCTTACCACCCTCAAGCAGAGCTTGATTACGGAAAAAAATCGGAAGGTACGCCGTCTTAAAGAACTCTATCCCGAAGTCAACATCAAACTTCTCAACAAAAAGGATTACCTCAGATTACTGGCCAAATATGGCTATGGACCTTTAGGTGGAACAAAGGTAGAGGGGATAAACCGGGTTTTATTCAGCCACACTCAAATTCAGCGACGGACTAGAGCCTTAGCTAACCATATTTCCCGCGACTATCAGGGGCGGCGGTTAGTTCTGGTCGGTATACTGAAAGGCGTCGTCTGTTTTATGGCTGACCTGATGCAACATATATCCCTACCGCTTAGTATAGAATTTATGGCAATCTCCTACTATGGCAGCAATACCGAGCCAGCGGTAAAGATAACCAAAGACCTCGATACCAGCATAACCGGGCTTGATGTATTAATGGTTGAAGACATCGTTGACACTGGAATGACTCTGAACTACATCCTTAACCATCTTTCCTCACATAACCCAGCCAGCCTACATGTCTGTACTCTGCTAGATAAACGAGCCCGGCGCCTTATCGATGTACCACTTGATTACATAGGCTTCGAGATTCCGGATGAATTTGTAGTTGGCTACGGATTAGATTACCGTGGGGAATACAGGAACTTACCCTTTATCGGTGCACTTAGTCCAAGACTGATTGAAGAAGAAGCTGGGAAATAAAAATGCACCAAGTAACCTCACTCTCTCCGGTTCCACTTCTCTCCGGCACTCTTCAGCTTTCGCCTACCTCGCACCGGTTCCTCTGCCTCCCCGGACTAGCCTGATTACTTGGAGCATTCTTAATATAACACATTCTCTATATTTTGTCAAGTTTTTGTACTTCGATTGTCAAGACTCTTTAGAAATGTCCTCTAGTGACTTCATACAGGTAATGCTTGGCTGGTGCGTTGAGATTGGAGGCTGTATCTTCTCCAGGGATGATCTGGAGGAGGGACATATTTCCTCTTTGGTTGAGAGTTTTGTTGCTTTTGATGAGTAA
>QYPU01000117.1 GCA_007280145.1 Dehalococcoidia bacterium
AAGTGGTACATAGAGCCCCCAGCGGAGGACCCAAGACAAAATCATTCTTGCCTAAATTACCATACTGACAACTGTAAACGCTCAACCGGCCAAGCTTACTAAATGGAGAACCAAATATGTCGCCAGTGGTCAAATCAAGAGCCGCAGACTTAATAATAGCTCCTTCTGGTATCATCGAAATGTCAAAGCTCAAAAAGGCTTGCATAGCAACGCCTGAACGGGTCTCCCCAACATCCGGCTCCAAACCCACATCTCCATTTTTCTTCACATGTCCATCTTCTGAAGCAATAGAAAATAGCTCCACCGTATGTATTGGCACCGCAGCAATCACAACCTCAGCCATAGCAGTAACACTTCCAGCTTCATTAGTAGCCGTTAAAGTATAAACAGTAGTTTCGATGGGAGATACTACTCTGGTTCCAGTCAGAGCAACATTGCCTATCCCCGGCTCTATACTGACCGCTAACACACCTGAGGCATTCCAGCTCAGTGTCGAAGATTCGCCTTCGGCAATAGTTCCCGGGCTAGCATCAAAGGAGGCTACAACTGGCTTGATACCTCCGCCGGGGAGGACAGCAACATGGCAGGAAACTTCCTTCGACCAGTCACCACTATTATCCTGAACTCTAAACCAAACACTATGCGCTCCCTCTGATAATGCTGAAGTCTCAAACGATGCCGAGGTGCTTAGCTCCCCATCTATGCTTGACCGCCATTGATAAGCAACCACATCACCATCTGGGTCAGCACCATGACCCTCGAAGGTCACCATTTCTCCAGGAGAAACCTTAGCCGGTGATGCTGAATCTATATAGGCAATTGGCGGCTCATTAAGGGGAGCTGGAGGTATTGGAGCAGCAGGCAAACAGCCAGCAACAAGCATCAAAATCACCAGGGTTGGAAACAATAACTTTTTCATATCCTCACCTCCAAACAAGATTCGACTTGCCATAAATCCAATATCATAACAAGCCTTTGCCGCTTTATTTTATGCGGTCATTTCTTTTTTCTCAGCCTCCGCCTGATAGCGTTCTCGTATATAGTTCTAAGGCTGCTGCCATGAATCTTGAATTTCCTTCTAGCTTTCTTCTGCTGTCTTCGCTCTGCCTTGCTTTTCCTAACATTATGGTCTTCCATTTTCCCATACAAGCCTGTTTCAAGCTGATACCTGGCTTCTTACCCTCTCCATAATTTTTGCCATTGCCTCGCCAGCCTTAGCAGCAATAAGCACTGTAGCCTGAGAATCCATAGGGGTTGGGCTGAGGTTGATGATAACCAATTTAGCCCCGGCTTCCTTAGCATACATCGGCATATAAGCTGCTGGATAAACAACCAGACTAGAACCAATGACGATAAAAAGGTCGCAATTACGGGAGTGATGGGTGGCATCGCTCAATGTCTTTTGTGGCAATGCCTCGCCAAAGAAAACAGCATCTGGCTTCAGTATGCCATTGCAAAACTGGCAATCAGGAATTTCCTCTTTCCTTAGCCTATGGAGAATATCCTCCATAGGAAAGCACGCATCGCAACTCATGCATCTCACACGTTTCATGTTGCCATGTAATTCAAACACTCTTTCTGGAGAGTTACCTGCCTTCTGGTGCAGATTGTCTATATTCTGGGTGATGACACAGCCTAGCTTACCAAGCTTCTCCAACTCAGCAACAGCATAATGAGCCTGGTTTGGCTCGGCATTTTTCAGTAGCCCACCCTCGACAAGCATCTGCCACTGCATTTTCCGGGTCTCACGACTGCTCATAAACTTTTGAATAGTGAAGTCATCAGGGTCAAACCGACTCCAGATTCCACCAGGGCTGCGGAAGTCAGGGATTCCCGACTCCGTGCTATGGCCAGCTCCAGTAAAGACAACAACCTTACTTGCCTCAAGAATCAAACCAGCCACTTTGCCAACCAAATAATCCAAGTCCTTGGTTTCCATGGCTTGTCCTCCGTTTCCGATATTTCAAGAGCAATACTAATTCCTTCTTGGCTATAATGTCAAGGCGCTTCCGCTTCTAGCTTGTGGACATAGCCCCAAGCTGTCGCTATACTACCAGTAAGCCAGCCCGTTTAAGGAACATAATAGCAATGTCGGATTACCAGGATATAGAAAGTGCCCTACGGGGCCAGCTAAATACTAAATTTGTTGGGCAGCGGTTACACTACTTTCCCAGCCTCACCTCAACTATGGAAGCAGCCAGAGAATTAGCTAGAGAAGGGGCAGCCAACGGAACAGTGGTCATTGCTGATAAACAAACAGCAGGTAGGGGACGTCTAAGTAGAGTCTGGCTATCACCTGAGGGCAATCTGGCTATATCTATTATCCTTAAGCCTTCCCTGAATAGTCTGCCACAGCTCACCATGATAGCTTCCTTAGCTGTAGTCCGAGCTCTTAGGAAAGTTACTGGTCTTGAGGCACAGATTAAGTGGCCTAATGATATTCTGATTAAAGGGAAAAAGGTCTGCGGTATCCTGATAGAAAGTGAAGTTAAGAGTGATAGGGTGAATTTTGCTATTATAGGCATAGGGGTAAATATCAACCTTAATCCGTCGGCTTTCCCTGAGATTTCAGCCATAGCTACTAGCTTGTCATCTGAGCTAGGAAGGGAAATATCGAAGGCTGAGCTTGCCAGTGCCTTGCTATCCGAACTGGAACAGATATATTTAGAAGCTCAAGCTGAAGCGCCCATATACAGAGAATGGCAAAAACACATGGAGACTTTAGGTAAGTGGATACAGGTTAAAACCGGGGAATCAGTTGAAGAAGGCAAAGCTGAAACTGTGACCGAAAACGGCAATCTTATCTTACGCCGCACCGACGGCAGCCTCACCGAAATCCTGGCCGGCGATGTTACTATAATAAAGAATTGACCTTACCCCCTGCCCGTTTAGCAAGAGCAGGGGGTAACAGTTCACCTACTTTTTCTTCTCAGGACTGGGCTCGCCGAGAAAAGGTTTCAGCAGGTCTATAGGTAACGGAAATATTATCGTATTAGTCCGCTCGGTAGAAATTGTACCCAAAGTCTGGAGATAGCGAAGTTGAAGTGCTGAAGGTTGAGTGGCGATAACTTTGGCCGCTTGGACCAGCTTTTCCGCAGCCTGATATTCACCCTCAGCATGGATAATCTTGGCTCGTCTTTCCCGCTCTGCTTCAGCCTGAGCCGCCATAGCCCGCTGCATTGTGTCGGGCAGCTCAACATCTCTAACCTCTACCATGCTTACCTTTATCCCCCACGGTTCTGTCCCCTCATCAATGACCTTCTGAAGGTCCTCATTGATTTTGTCTCGATGAGCAAGCAAATCTTCAAGTTCAGACTTCCCCACCACATTACGCAGGGTGGTTTGGGAAAGCAGCGAAGTGGCTCTAATATACTGCTCTACATTGAGAATAGCGTCTTCAGGTTTCATTACTCGGAAGTAGACCACAGCATCTACCTTAACAGTAACGGTATCTACGGTGATACATTCCTGTGTCGGGACATCCATAGTGACGACACGAAGGTCAACCTTCACCATGCGCTCGATAAACGGAATTAGAAAGATAAGCCCGGGGCCTCTGTTGCCAACATACCGTCCCAAACGGAAGATAACACCACGCTCATACTCATTGACAATCTTAATAGCTGCTGACAGAAGTATAAATGCTACTATTACAATAGCGACAATAACAATCAGGTCCATCATTTCCTCCTTTTAGCTTTCTTCTTGGTCACTACCAGTTTTAGTCCGTCGACCTCGGTCACTATCACCTCCTCTCCTGGCTCTGCCTTACCACTATCTAGCCTGGCCTGCCAGCGTTCACCTTCAACAAGAACCATGCCTTTAGGGTCAAGAACTGTCTGGGCTTCAGCCACTCTACCTATCAGTTCTTCAACACCGGTGACCACTTTCCTTCTCTGCCCCCGAACTATAGCCCAGATAACAAGGATAAGGGAAACGACTAGGATAATGGCTGCTCCGACAATTAAACCTGCATCTACATCCAGAGCTATATCCAATTTATCTCCTTCCTAATAACCTATGACTGGATGAAACAAAATAAGCAATAAACAAGAAGCAAACCTTCCGACTGAAAGTATACCAAAAATCAGCGTAAAAATCTCAGCTTCTCTCCTTAGCCTTCTCTTTGGTCACTACCAGTTTTAGTTTCTCGACCTTAGTTACTACCACTTCCTCTCCCGGCTTCACACTGCCACTGTCGACCCTAGCTGTCCAGCGTTCGCCTTCAACAAGAACCGTACCTTTAGGGGCAAGAGCTGTTTGCGCTATAGCTACTGCACCTATTAGTCCTTCAGCACCGGTGGCTACTTGTCGTCTCTGGCCTCGAACTACAGCCCAGATAAGAAAGGCAACAAAGACAGTCATAACAATAGTTACTACAGCAATCAAGCCTCTATTTACCTCAAGTGAACTATGGCTAAACAAAGTAAGAGAGCCCACAACCATAGCAGTAATCCCCCCAGCCGTCAATATTCCAAAGGTCGGTGTATAAACCTCAGCGACAAATAAGCCAAAGGCAAGCAATATTAACAATACTCCGGCCCAGTAGGCATTGAGCACACCCAGAGAATAAAAAGCCATCAGCAAACTTATACCACCAGCTACACCAGGGAATATCATCCCTGGATTTGAAATCTCGGTAATTAACCCTATTGTAGCCAAACTCATCAGAATATAAGCGATATTCGGGTCACTGATGACATGCAGGAAGCGCTCGACGCCACTCATTTCATTTCTATTCAGACCATAATGAGTAGTATCGATAATTACCTCTTCGCCGGTGGCTAAAGTCACTTCCATACCATCGATTTGGCTAATGAGGCTTTCTAGGGTATCAGCCTGGAGGTCAATAAGGTTAGCTTCTAATGCCTCGTCACTAGTGAATGACTTGCTTTCTCTAACTGCCAATTCAGCCTGATTGGAGTCACGTCCACGCATCTCAGCAATGCTCCTAATCCAGGCGCTCGAGTACTCAGTTACCTTCTTTGCCTGTTCTTCAGGCATCTCTTCACCGACGCTTACCGGATGCGCTGCCCCAATGCTAGTTCCTGGAGCCATAGCTGCTATATGGGCAGATATAGTTATAAAAGTCCCTGCCGAAGCTGCCCAGCTACCTTGCGGTGAAACATAAACCAATCGGCACCCTGGCATTCAAAATCCGCTGGACTATCTTTTCTGTTGAACTGAGAAGTCCTCCCGGAGTATTCAATTCAATAATACAGGCAGTGCTACCTTTAGACTCAGCTTCACTAATACCGCGCTCGATATAATCGGCTACTACAGGAACAATTGTGCCCTTGATTCTCAGGATTTCAATATTTGATGAGCCAGCATTAACCGTGCTGGAAACAAAGGATATAGTTAGCAAGCTAACCAAGGCAAAAATATAGCTAAGTCTGAGTCCAGTTTTAAACATCTCTTACCAATACCAAGTTAATTATAGCTGAGGCCACAACTAACAGCAAATTGTGATTGAAGGGGAGAATAGATTAGTGTAGAATAAATCAACTTGCGAAAAGGTGAGATTATGCCAAGTCAGAGATGTAAAGGCGCTCGAGATTTGCTTCCCGCAGATACAGAGCGCTTTCGT
>QYPU01000092.1 GCA_007280145.1 Dehalococcoidia bacterium
AAGCGCAGTCTGTGCGGGAGCTAATGTACGTTGGTAGTTTCTGTCCTGAAGCGCTGGCTCAAAGCCACTGAGGTGCGGTATGATTCTATCTGGCGTTGTTGTTCAGCGCTGCTCCATCTCAAAAGCTTGCCCATCTCTTTAGCTACCAGGTCCACAGCGTCCAGCCCCTGGCATGGAGATAGGCCAACGGCGCTGCGGCGAAGCAGGAAATCGCTTACACTAAGCGCAGCCTCTTCCTTAACGGCATGCCATATCTGGGACAGGATATCGCGGCAGTGAGGGCAGATGGACTGCATTCCCTGGCGGTCTTTACCTGCCAAATCCAGGACCTGATGGAACCGTGAGCCATACAGGGCGGCAAGATGCACCACGGTATCTAGAGGAAGGCCACTTTCTCTGGCAGCCCGGGCTATTGTCTTCTGAGGCACAGATGGCGCTCCGGGCAAGGAAGCCGTAGATGTACCGCAGGATGCTCTCAGGCCGAGCTTCTGGCAAACCAGGTCCACTGCCTCCTGGGCTATGGCTCGATAACCGGTTAGCTTGCCTCCTATCACTGAGATGAAGCCTCTGGTGCCATCCCTTCGTTCGTGGTCTACAAGCTTGTGCTTTCGCGAGATGTCTGAAGCACGCTTGCTGCCAGAGAAAGCCAGCGCTCGCAGCCCAGTAATGGTATAGAAAATGTCCTCCATTTTCATAGAAGGGAA
Organism: Dehalococcoidia bacterium; assembly: GCA_007280145.1. GTDB lineage: Bacteria > Chloroflexota > Dehalococcoidia > GIF9 > UBA5629 > QYPU01. The sequence goes on from QYPU01000092.1 coordinate 705, forward strand.
AGTTCGGCGAACCTCAGCCAGCAAGTAAGCCACATCCTTTGCCCCGGCGTACACGGCATCCAGGTCTCCAAAGTAGTCGGTATCCGTGGTTCCGATTAGGGAGTAACCTTCCCAGGGTATTATGAAGAAGAGACGGCCGTCGGCCTGGGCAAACTGGACTACAGCGTTGTGGGAAATTTGGGAGGTGAGGAGATGGACGCCCTTGGTCCTGCGCACCATTGGCTTTGAATTGCTGCAAACCTTGTTCCATACACAATCCGCCCAGTGACCGGCAGCATTGACCACTAACCTGGCTGTTACTTGATAGACCTCTCCTGATATGCAATCCTGCACCTCCACCCCGGACACAGTGTCACTGTCTCTCATAATTCGCACAACCTTAGCGTGGTTTAAGACGGAGGCTCCTTGTTCCGCGGCAGAAAGGGCGTTTTCCAGACAAAGCCGCTCTGGAAATGACACCTGGCAATCGTGGTAGAGGTAGGAAGCTACCATCCCCTTCAGTTCCAGGCCCGGTTCTAATTCCAGGGTCTCGCGGTGGGAAAGGCGACGACAAGAAGGTAGAGTCTTGTCGAAAGAAAGCAGGTCATAGAGGCGCATACCCAGAGGCAAGATTACCCGGTCTAGAGGACGGGCTACAGGTATTAAGAAGGGGAGAGGATGCACCAGGTGTGGTGCAATACGAAGGAGGGTTTCTCTTTCCCTCATGTCCTGCCGCACCAGGCTAAAATCCAACTGCCTCAGGTAGCGCAGGCCACCGTGAATCAGGCGTGAGGAGCGGGAGGTAGTACCATAGCCGAAATCCTCCTTCTCCAGTAGCAGTGTATCGAGTCCGCGGAGAACTGCGTCCCGTGCTATGCCTACCCCGATGATGCCTCCGCCCACCACAATCAAATCGAAGGTCTTTCGGGCTAAGTCATCAAAGTCCCTCTTCATGTCACAGTTTTCCTCTCTCTCAGCTTGTAACCCAGCCGCGGGCACGCTCTACAGCGCGCTTCCAGCCAGCATAGAGGCTCTCCCGCTGGTCTGTAGAAAATTTCGGTTCATAAGTTTCAGCAGCACGCCACCGCCGTTTGATGTCGACAGTATCGTGCCATAGACCCACTGCCAGGCCTGCCAGGTAAGCTGCGCCAAGAGCGGTAGTCTCAGCCACCGCTGCACGCTGAATGGGAATTCCCAGGATATCCGCTTGAAACTGCATGAGAAACGAATTAGCTGTACCGCCACCATCTACTCGAAGCAGTGGCACTTGCAGCCCGGCTTCAGCACCCATAGTCTCTATTATGTCCCGTGTTTGATAGGCGATGGCCTCCAGCGTGGCTCTTGCCAGATGACCCTTATTAGTGCCTCGGGTGAGGCCAAGGATAGTCCCCCGAGCGTACATGTCCCAATAGGGGGCACCGAGGCCTACAAAGGCTGGAACGAAGAAAACTCCACCATTGTCGGGAACAGAGCGGGCCAGGGCCTCGCTCTCAGCGGCATTTGAGATTAGCTCCAGGCCATCCCGTAGCCACTGGACCGCGGCTCCGGTGATGAAGATGCTTCCTTCCATAGCGTAAGTCACCTCTCCTCCTAACCCCCAGGCCAGGGTGGTGACCAGGCCTTTTTCGGAGGGAACTGGCTTGTCACCAGTGTTAAGCAGGACGAAAGAGCCTGTCCCATAGGTATTCTTAGTCATACCAGCATCGTAGCATGCTTGACCAAAAAGAGCTGCCTGCTGGTCGCCAACCACCGCGCCCAGGGGTATGCGAGAGTCTCCTAGAATGCCAGCGGCAGTCTCACCGTAAACCTGGCTGGAGGGCATCACGTGAGGGAGGACGGCCTCTGGTATATCCAGGGCAGCAAGAAGCTCCTTGTCCCATTTAAGGGTATGGATGTTGAATAACATCGTGCGGGATGCGTTGCTGTAGTCGGTGATATGGACAGCACCTCCAGTCAGATTCCAGACGAGCCAGCTATCCACTGTCCCGAAAAGGAGGTCTCCCTGCTCGGCGCGGTGTTGCCCTTGGGGAACATGGTCCAGAATCCAGCGAAGCTTGGTAGCCGAGAAGTAGGCATCTATGATTAGCCCCGTCTTCTCTTTGACAATCTGGCCCATGCCCTCCTGCTTCAGCTTCTCGCACAGAGGGGCAGTACGTCGGCATTGCCACACTACTGCATTGCTAACAGGCTCTCCGGTGTAGCGGTCCCAGACTATAGTAGTCTCCCGTTGGTTGGTGATACCTATACTTTTTACCTGGGACGTGGCTACCCCTGCCTTTTGGAGGCTGTCGCGGGCAACTGCTACGGAAGCGGAAAAAAGCTCTTTGGGGTCATGCTCTACCCAGCCGGGCTGTGTATAAATCTGGCGCACTTCCTGATAGGCGGTGGATACCGGCTGACCTTCACGGTCGAAGAGAATAGCAGTACTCCCTGTAGTTCCCTGGTCTATGGCTAAGATATAGTCTTTTTCGCCCATGCCGAATTGCTACTTGACGCAGCATAACATACAAGGATACATACTGGCAACCGTGTGCCAAACGTGGCTCTATTCTCGCCAAGATGTCTCCAAAACAATAGATTTGATGATTGAGTCTGCCTGTTCATCTGGGTATGGCACCGGATTGCCTTTGCCAATTTATCTTGAACTTGATTGAAGATATTCTCATCAATGATAGCTTTATGTGCACCTTTATATAGTTGGCCATGATAGCGGCCTTTCTTTCCCCTTCAATGTCACCATCTCCTTTATAAGGCGACATTTTCACAGAACACTTAGAGGATGACAAAATCATAGAACATCAACAAAAAAGAGCCTCAAACCTGTTGACAACGAACCATTCGCGTCATATTATACTGGTATAAAAAGCAAGAGGAGGTTGTTTATTATGGCAATGTATGGAAGCGATGAATGGGTCGCACTGTTCAAGGAGGAGATCAACAAAAGCAAAGAATATGAGGAGGCGGCAAAGACCTGGGAAGGCGATTTTTACTTTATTGCTGAACCGGGTGGGGCAATCGAAGAAGCAAGCTATGCTTACGTAGACCTTTATCATGGCAAATGCCGTGCTGCTGAAATAGTTACTGACCCCAATAAATACAAACCTGAATTCACTCTTTCGGCTCCAATTGCTATCTGGAAGAGAGTGGCCACAAAGCAGCTCAATTCTACCCAGGCACTTATCACCAAGCAGCTCAAGCTCTCGGGTAACCTTGCCAAGATTATGCGCTACACCAAGGCGGCTAATGAGCTTACCAACTGCACTACACGAGTACCGACTGAGTGGCCGGAGTAAACCGCGTCAATCATCTATATAATCGATAAAATATAGAGGAGGTTAGCATGTGGACTTTTTCGTGTCCGCTTATTGTCTACGGTGACGGTGCTCTCGAGTATCTGGCACAGGTACAGGGTAAAAAGGCTTTCATTGTCACCGATAAGAACATCGTAAAACTCGGTTTGACAAAGCTGGTTACCGACCAATTGGATGCAGTAAGCATCAAATGGGAAGTATTTGATGAAGTAGAACCCGAGCCATCGCTTAATACCATTAAAAAGGGTGGTGTGGCAATAGGAAAGTACCAGCCCGACTGGGTCATCGGTCTGGGTGGGGGTTCCTGCATGGACGCGGCCAAGGCTATTATCCTCCTGCTGGTACGGCCGGACCTCGAGCCGGATGCTTTATCCGTAACCGAGACTTACAATTTCAGGGCCAAGGCCAGGCTCATGTGCATTCCGACTACCAGCGGCACGGGCGCCGAAGCTACGTGGGCAATAGTGCTCACCGACACGGCAAATGACCGCAAACTCGGGCTGGGTACTACCGAATGTATGCCAGATGTCGCAATCCTTGACCCTGTCATGGTTGCGGGTATGCCTCCACTAATCACAGCCGACACCGGCATGGATGTCCTCACTCACGCTATAGAGGGATACGTGTCAACGTGGGGTACCAGCATCACGGACGGTCCAGGATTGATTGCAGCACGGCAAGCTTTGGAATATCTGCCTAAAGCGTATAAAAACGGGAACGACCTTGAGGCACGTAAGGAAATGCAGAACGCTGCTATACTCGGTGGTATGTCCTTCGGCAATTCCATGGCGGGACTGGGGCATAGCGCCGGACATGCTCTTGGGGCAATTTTCCATATTACTCACGGACGCACCGTGGGCCTCTTTCTGCCTTATACTATGGAATACCTTATCAACGGGTCAGAGGAGACAACAGCCAGGTATGCTGAGATAGCGCGCTTCTGCCGCGTCGCATCCGGCTCCGACAAGGAATGCGCTAAAGCCCTGGTAGCCAAGATTAGAGCGCTGGCAAAGGAAGTCGGCCAACCGCTCTCGGTCAAAGACTGCGGCATTGATAAGGCAAAGTATGATGAATCAATTCCTGGACTGATAGACAGAGCGTTGAACGAGGTCATGACGATGACCGTCACCCGCGTTCCCGGCGAGGAAGACCTGGAAAAGATCTTCCGCTATGCGTATGAAGGCAAAAGCATTGACTTTTAGTTAACATCCGAAGGAGGAGATCATGAACGGATACTGGGGTAAGCTCCTGATAGCAGACCTCAGCAAGGGTAAGCTGAGCGATGAGCCGCTGAATGAAAAATATGCACGCGAATTTCTAGGCAGCACCGGCCTTGCCGCGCGTTACCTGTATGACATGGTCGATGAGAAAACTGACCCACTGGGGCCAGATAACCCGCTTATCCTCATGCCCGGTCTTCTTAATGGCACCAGCGGGCCCAGTGTCAGCCGCTGGGGCGGTGTTACTAAATCTCCTTACACCGGGCATTATGGCGATGCCAATTGCGGCGCTTTCTTCGGTGCGGACCTCAAGAATACCGGCTACGATGGCATCATCCTCAAAGGCCAGTCGGCCAAACCGGTGTACATTTATATTAGGGACGGAGTTGCGGAGCTCAAGGGCGCTGGCAGCCTGTGGGGCAAGGATACATACAAGACCCAGGAAGAAATCAAAAAAGAGTGCGGTGACAATCGCACACAAATTGCATGTATCGGTCCCGCCTCGGAGAACCTGGCACTCTACGGTAATATCATGTCTGAGCATGGTCACTGCCTTGGCCGGGCTGGGCTGGGCTGCGTAATGGGCTCAAAGAAGGTCAAGGCAATAGCGGTTCGCGGCAAGATGAAGCTTCCTATGCAGGACCCGGAGAAGTTCCGCGAGGCTGCACGCCAGGCTATGGAGGAGGTCAAGGAGAGTTTTTTAAGCCAGATAATGCACGAAACCGGCACGGCCGGATGGGTTGATTCTGCTATTCCCTACGGCGACGGTCCCACAAAATACTACACCGCTGGTACCATGGAGGAAGCAACGAATATAAGTGGCGTCACCATGGCGGAGAAATACCAGACCGGCCACACCGCCTGTTTTGGTTGTCCCATACGCTGTCGCAAGGTGCTACAGCTCAAAGAAGGAAAGTACACGTACGAGAGTATCGAAGGTCCTGAATATGAAACACTGATTGCTTTGGGGGCAATGATGGGGCTGGATCTTGATATGTCCAGTGCTGTTCACTTAAACGAGCTCTGTAACAGTTATGGTTTTGACACTATCAGCGGTGGTGCCAGCGCTGGCTACGCTTTCTATCTGTATGAGTTGGGGGTAATCTCGGATAAGGATACTGGCGGCCTTAAGCTCACGTGGGGGAATATCGACGCTGCCATCGAGCTCATCCACCTGCTCGGCAAGAACCAGGGCTTCGGCGCTGTACTGGCAGGTGGGACGAAGCGGATGGCTCAGAAATACGGCCGCCCAATTGGCGAGGCTGCCCAGACGAAGGGTCTCGAGATCCCCATGCATGACCCAAGGGCATTCCACTCCATGGGACTTGTTTATGCGACCGCTCCGCGCGGTGCGGACCACAACAAAAGTGACGGATACCAGGTAGATAGTGGCACGGGCCATCCCGACCTGGGCTTGAATGCGGGAGACCGCTGGGCTGATGACAAGGCTGAGATGGTTGAAAAAAGTCAGAACTTCAGAGCTCTGACCGATTCACTGGGTATGTGTCATTATGCCCAAATACCGTTCACCTTATTGCTCGGCATGATTAACGCTTCTACAGGCTGGGATACGGACATGGACAAGTTACTGAAGGCAGGAGAACGCATTTTCCAGCTGCAGCGGGCTCTTTCCTGCAAGCTCGGCATTACTGCAAAGGACGATGTGCTTCCTGAATTCGTCATGAGACCGATTCCCGATAGCGGTCAGGAGGGCCACGTGCCCAACATGGAAAAGATGCTGCCTGAGTACTATGCTCTCAGAGACTGGGACAGCGCTACCGGCAAGCCATCAAAGAAACGTTTAGAAAGCCTGGGCATGCCGGAAATTGCTGCATCAATCGGCGCTAAATAGTACCAAACACGGATGCAAAAATAAAAAGCTGACTGCCTCAAGGCAGTCAGCTTTTTTAACCGCCCCCAACCAGAGGTAACAGATAAAGGTTATCGCCATCTTTAAGGAACGGCTCGTCTAACTGCCTGATATTCATGCCATTAAACAGGACATTGCTGTTATCCCAGACCGACTGCTTCTTCTTGATACCCCTAGATTTGAGCTTTTTCTGATATACGGGTCCGTAATTAGTCTCAACATAATCCCTAGCTTCGTCAATACTGTTTACTTCCACAGTTACAGCTCGCACACCCAAGAAAAGCCTCCACGGCCCGACGAAGTTGATATTGACTCTAGCCAAGATTGTTCACCTTACATTATGAACCTGTAGCATCAGGCATTATAATCTATTTTTGGACTATGTCAAAGTAGCGTTCTCTTTGTTCAGGCTTTTCTCAGGGGATAGGTGACCTGTAGTCAGTTTTACCAAAACTTCGCAGTCCTTCTCTTTGACACATACTTGTGAATACAGTAAACTTTTTGCAATTGTGGCAAAGAGACAGCTATCTGGGGCAGAGGGAAGGTTGTGGAGTATTTATGCCGTCACCTTCAAGGTAGCTATTTGGCAATTTTGGAATGTCTTCGAGAAGTAAATCAGGACCAGGCTGGTTAGACAAGGTTAAAATTCGCATCAAGAGGATGTTGGGTATGAACGTCTTCCTTTGCGATACCTGCAAATGGGACTGGCGGGGTGCTTGCCATCGCCGGGAACGCCCCAACGCTACCTGGTGCCCTGATTACGAGGAAAGGGGCAAATAAGCCCTCTGCGAATCCCGTTGGATAAGAGGGCTGTCCAGAGGACATCGGCGACGGTAACTATATACTCACCTCCTAGCAAAGGACTAGCCTGTACTTGGTCTCCCCTTCTTCTTGGTATAAGATAAACTTAATGTGCTGTCCTTTTACCAGGTATTCTTCACTTTCTTTCCGCAGTTTCTTAAAATCTGCTGACTCCAGGAAGGTTCGGAGGAGTTCCACTTTGTCTTCAAATTCAGCACTGCCCTTGCCAGTGTGGAGGTAGCTGCTTACCAGATCCTGATACTCTTTTTTGGCTACAGTCTCGATGCAATGGGAAAGGTCGGGGGTAAGTTCTATCTGGGCCATTTCTATCTCGGTAGCTATGATACCGCTTACGCTGTGGAAGTGCAAAATAAGCAACCCACCCCAGAAAACTAAAGCTTAAAGGCCAAAGAGCAAAAGTTTGAAATTTGGATTTAGAACTTTGAATTTATTCCGAAAATAGATTCTCGTACTCTGCCCCGGGTAGATTGGAGCAGATGCTCCAGGCTACCCTTGCTTTCGGGTTTCTTTGACACTATGAATAGCTAATGTTATGATGAGATTAAGTGGCTCAGCCGTATATTTGGCTGGGTAGTATATGGAAAGCATTAACAGTTTATATTTAATAATTTTTGTAATTTGCCTGGGGCTGTCGGCCTTTTTCTCCAGCGCTGAGACTGCGTTTGTTTCTGTGCCTAGACTTAAAGCCAAACACCTGGTAAGCGTCGGGAGGAAGGGGGCTGAGCGGCTGGAGCGGCTGGTGGAGCAGCCAAGCAGGTTTCTGGCAGCTATCCTTCTGGGCAACAATCTGGTTAATGTAGCAGCAGCGGCTTTGGGCACGGTGATGGCAGTTACTGCTGTTGGTCCAGCCTGGGGAGCTCTGGTTGCCACTATAGTTGTAACTACACTCATCCTCATCTTCGGCGAGGTCATTCCCAAGACTTTTGCAGCTCACCATGCTGAGGGTGTGGCTTTAGCTTATACCGGCTCTATTGAATTGCTGATCTGGATTCTTTATCCTTTTGTATGGGCTTTGAATCATATTGGCTTGGGTTTTACTAGAATGGTAGCTGAGACTGAAGAGGACAAAAAGCTGGTAACTGAGGAGGAAATTCGCACGGCTATCACTGTGGGTGAGGCTGAAGGTGTATGGGAGGAGGACGAAGCTGAGATGCTGCAAAGCGCCTTTGAATTCGCTGACCGCCCGGTTAGAGAGGTAATGCAACCACGAACTGAGGTTACATGGCTGGAGCAGGGAACGACCTTAGCTGCCTTTCTTGATATTTATCGCCAGTCTCCCTATTCGTGGTTTCCTGTTTATAAGGGGACTCCTGATAGTGTGGTCGGGGTTTTATCTATCAAGGATGTACTTATGGCTCAAGCCAGTGACTCGTTGGATATGGAGAGTCCTGTTGATGAGCTAGTGCGGCCGGTCTATTTTGTGCCTGAAACCAAGCTTCTCGGCGAGCTTCTAGCTGAGATGAGGGATAACAATTACCGTATGGTAGTAGTTATCGATGAATATGGTGGCGTGGCTGGTATAGCTACCCTGGAGCACCTGACTGCGGAGATTATGGGTAGTATTGGTGACGAGCTGGCTGGCAGGGAAGAGGACTTTGTAACTATTGATGCTAATACCTTCGAGGTTGACGGCGGGCTTAGGGTAGAGGAGGCCAACGAGGAACTGGGCTTGGACTTACCTACTGGTGATTATGAGACTATAGCTGGCTTTATTCTTAGCCATCTGGGTCGCATTCCAAAACAGGGCGAGCAGTTAAGGTATAAAGATTTGAAGCTGGCTATACTTGAAATGCGGGAGAGGAAGATCGAGAGAATTCTGGTGACCAAGGAAAAGGATGCAGCGCCTGCGCCTTAAATTCAGTCGTGGTGAAGAGCTCAAGTTCATTTCACATCTAGATTTGATCAGGCTTTGGGAGAGGGCTTTGCGCCGGGCTGGAGTATCTCTGGCCTATTCTCAAGGTTTTACTCTTCATCCGCGGATTTCTCTAGCAGTTCCTCTACCAGTCGGTGTAACCAGTCAAGCTGAGCTGATGGATGTCTTTTTATCCCGCTGGGTATCGCCGAATTCTTTCATCGCCCAGGTCGGGGAGCAATTGCCTCGAGGCCTTGACTTACTGGAGGCCTGGCCAGTGGGACTCGGTATTCCATCACTTCAATCCCAGGCCCTTTTTGCTGAATATAAGGTTGAGATGGAAATGGAGAAAGAAAGGCAGGAAGTGGAGATAGCTTTACAGTCTTTGCTTTCAGCTAAGGAACTCCCCTGGCACCATTACAGAGATACAGGAGCCCGCTATTATGACCTGCGTGCTTTGGTGGACACCCTGTGGCTTATTGGCTGCTATGGCTCTTTATGTAGTCTGGGAATGAGGCTATACTGTGATGCCAGAGGCACCGGTAGGCCAGAGCAGGTAGCCCAGGCTCTGGGCTTCTCGCAGCGTCCTAAATCCATCCATCGCACCAAGCTGATTCTAAGCTAAACCGGGTTTGTTTAAACAATGCAGCTATCAGAGCCTTCCCTGGATATCGAGCGCCAAGAACTGGCTAAGCAATATGCCAGGCTCATGAGACGGTTGTCTTTCGTTGAGCTGGTAGTAGTTGGTGCTCTGCTGCTGGTGCTTGTTTTTGGCGGTGTCTCCGCCCGGCTGAGTCATTTCTTAGCCTTTCCTCAACCATGGGCAGCAGCGTTATATTTTGTTGTTTTGGTGGTTGGTTTGGGGATAATTATGATGCCGCTGAATTATTACCAGGGCTTCATCCTGCCACGTCGCTACGGTTTATCGAATCAACAGTTTGGTTCCTGGCTGGCTGATAGAGCCAAAGCCTCAGCGCTGGGCATTCTACTGGGTTTGGGAGTAGTTATAATCGTTTATTGGTTATTATACCGCCTACCAGGTGCTTGGTGGCTTTGGGCGGCTGTTTTGCTATCGCTGCTCAGCCTGCTTCTGACCCGGTTAACGCCGACTTTGCTTTTACCTCTTTTCTTTGAGTTGAAGCCTCTGGAAGATGTAGAGCTTAAGCAAAGGCTGACGAATCTGGCGAAGCAAGCTCGGACTCAGATTTGTGGTGTGTTTACCATGGACTTGAGTAGTAAGAGCACTACAGCTAATGCCATGCTAGCTGGTCTGGGCAATACCAGGCGCATCATCATCGGTGATACCTTGCTCCAGCAATACGCACCTGAGGAAATAGAGGTAGTTCTGGCTCATGAGTTAGGCCACCATCTGCACCGAGATATCCCGAAGCTCATTGCCGTTCAAGCAGTTATATTTTTGCTGGCCTTCTACTTGTCTGACGTGGTTTTGAAAGCTAGCCTTACCCCTTTAGCTTTTCAAGGGATTGCCGATGTGGCAGCTTTCCCCCTGCTGGTTTTGTCTTTAGCTATCTTTGGCTTGGCGATAACGCCGCTGGTTAATACCTATAGCCGTTATTTGGAAGCATCGGCTGATAAAACCGCTGTGGAACTGACGGCTAATCCGCAAGCTTTTATCACAGCAATGGCTAAGCTTACCGAACAGAACTTAGCTGTGGCTCAGCCCAGCCGCTGGGTGGAAGTTTTATTTTGTGACCATCCCTCCTATACTAAGCGAGTCAATCTGGCTCGCCGTTATTGTCAAGAAACTTCTTAAGGAGGTTAACGATTAGACTTATTTTGGTTAGACATGGCGAAACCGTTTGGAATCAGCAAAGGCTGATTCAAGGCAGTGGAAGTGACGGTGAGTTAAGTGAAAGAGGGCGAAAGCAAGTGGAGAACCTGGGGCTATCATTCAGGGGAACGGAGGTCAGTGCCGTTTATACCAGCCCGTTAAAGCGTGCTCTGGATACAGCCCAGGCTATTGCTAGCTACCACCAGCTGGCAGTGCAGGTCGAGCCTGATTTGAGGGAGATTGAAGCTGGTGAGCTTGAAGGCGTATCTTTGACTGAGCTTGGCACTATTTTTAGCCGGTTTTTAGTTCAGTGGCGTCAGGGACAAGGCTTAGAGAAATTGCCTGGCGGTGAAAGCGTGGTTGATGTAGCCAATAGAGTGTGGCCGGTTACTCAGCGTATAATTGTTAAGCACAAGCGGGGAACGGTGGTAGTGGTCAGCCATTATTTTGTTGTTCTGGTCATTATCTGCAAGGCTCTGGGATTGCCGCTAACGCACCTGGAACGAATTAGAGTGCAGAACGCCAGTGTGAGCATACTGGATTTCGAAGATAAACGTCCTTGCTTAGCATTGCTGGGCGACACCTGTCATTTGCGAGAGGTTTGAATTTGGCTAAGAAAGAGCAGTCCCTGGGACAAAGAGTTGTTCGCTCTATCCAGGAATATGGCCTGGTTTCAGCAGGCGAAAGGCTGGTGGTGGCAGTATCAGGTGGTGCTGATTCAGTATGCCTACTTCATATTCTGACGCAGTGGCAAAAAGAGTCGGGCGTGAAGCTGCATATAGCTCATCTTAATCACCAGCTTCGCGGGGCTGAAGCTGACTCTGATGCCGGCTATGTTTCTGATTTGGCTTGCCACCTGGGCCTCCCGGCAACGATTGAGCGCCGGGATGTAGCAGCTCATCGGGACCAAAAAGGCGGCTCTTTAGAGGAAGCTGCTCGCGAGGTGCGCTATAGTTTTCTGGCCGAGGTGGCTAAGGCAACAGGCGCCTCTAAGGTGATGGTGGGACATACCCGCGACGACCATATTGAGACTATTGTCATGCACTTGCTGCGGGGGACAGGCATAGCTGGATTGCGTGGCCTGCAACCCCGGTCGCTGTTGCAATTTGGGAAGGGCAAGGGGTGGCTGGAGGTAGTGCGGCCGTTGCTTGAGGTTACCCGGCAAGAGACTTTGGACTACTGCCAACGGCATCAGCTCAAGCCGCGGAGTGATTCCTCCAACGAGTCACCTTCTTTTCTTAGAAACCGTGTTCGCCTCGAGCTGCTGCCTGTACTCAAGAATTATAACCCCAGTATCGATAAGGCTTTAGTCAGACTAGCGGCTATTGCTGGCGACGATGTTTCTTTTATTGAGGAGCAAGCCTCACGGCTGTGGAACGAGGTAGCCGGTGAGGAAGATGGCGCAATTTATCTGGACATGAACAAGATTGCTAGTCTGCAGCGAGCTATGCAAAGGCAGATTTTTCGACTGGCGGTAGCGCGACTTCGAGGCAGCCTCAAGGATGTTGAAGCTGACCATATTGAGGCAATGGTGGATTTCTTATCGAGACCAGCGGGGAAAAGATTGTGCTTGCCAGATGGCTTGACGCTATTTACAGAGTATGGCCGTCTGGTTTTGACTTCAGCACGGTCTCCTTTATGCCCGCTACCTCCTCTTGAAGGTGTATTTAACCTTGATGTTCCCGGGGAGACTATCTTGCCTGGCTGGCAGGTTAAAGCGGATATTCTTCGGGAGCCAGTTGATGATGGCGAGGACGGTTTTGCTGCTAGTTTCGATTTGGATAAAGTTGGCAGGGAATTAGTGGTGCGACGGCGCAAGCCAGGCGACCGCTTTCAGCCTCTGGGCATGGACAACACCAAGAAACTCCAGGACTTCATGGTTGATGCCAGGATTCCCCGGTCCTGGCGAGGCCGGGTGCCACTGGTTTGCTCCGCTGAGCAAATCTTGTGGGTAGTCGGCTGGAGAATCGATGACAGGGTTAAGGTCACTGAAGCTACCAGGAAGATTCTGCGTCTGGAGTTTGAAAGGTTAGCCTGATGGCGGTGGATTCAGAGTTGCGTATAAGGCGCCTCAGGGTGGATGAAGCCCTGCCAAAGCTTGACCATTACCTTAACGCTGCCTTCATGGCTGGCTTGCCCTCTGTGCGCATCATCCATGGGAAGGGGACAGGAGTGCTGCGTCAGATAGTGCATGAAGTGCTGGCAGAACATCCTTTGGTCAAATCCTTCCGCCCTGGTGGTTATGGTGAGGGAGACTTCGGCGTTACCATAGTTGAACTGGCAAATCATTGAAACGCTTATAACGCAGGAGGCTGGAGAAGGATAGGCGAAGATGAGATTCGTTTAACACCTTGCCACGACAACCATACTGTCATTGCGAGCCTTCGTCCTCTGTCATTCTGAGGGAGCCCTTCGCCTTGTGTCATTCTGAGCGCAGCGAAGAATCTCTGACTCAGGGTGAATTCCGCGACCGAAGAATCTCCTCTTCACTCCGTTCAGAGCTTCGGCTCACCAGGGTAAACTCCGCGAAGCAGTCTCGTTATTATATTTATCTTATGCAACATAAAGTCATCCAAGAGGTGACCCTTTTGAATTTGCACTCACGGATTGGGAGAATAAAGAGCTTTCCATTTGAACCCACATAGTGTAATCTACAGTGATGCCTATTCTAGTAGAGGTGGGTACCGATATAAGTGAACTGGGTTAACACAGCGATACTGGGTGCGGCTGTTATGGGGGTGGTGAACATATTGGACAGCCACCTTCTCTCCAAACGAATGCCAGGATTGCGAGCATTCCTGCTGCCGGTGGGCATTATTCACTTGATTTACGGTTCCCTGTTATTTGCACTGTTTCCCTTACCAGGGGGCATCGGTATGTGGCCGGTGGTGGTAGCGGTAGCCTCTGGGGTGCTCCGTACTGGTGCTGTCGTCATCATGCTTGATAGTCTCAGAAGAGAAGAGGTATCACAGGTTATCCCTGTAATCTACGCCTATCCTATTTTCGTTGCTATCATGGCCGTGCCATTACTGGGAGAGTCTCTGAATTACCTGCAGTGGCTGGCGATAGTTATCGTAGTGGTAGGAGCGGT
>QYPU01000104.1 GCA_007280145.1 Dehalococcoidia bacterium
ATGTAGTGCAGTCTTTTAAGGCTGCCCGGGGTGGTAACGAGCATGGGGCAGGGCTAAAGCCCTGCGCTACATGTTTACTTTTTTGCTGATAATGATACCGTGTAAGTGTCAACTATCTATCTGAACTAGATCAAATCTATTTAAAAAGGCAGCCGCCTTGATTTTGCACTCAGCATCAGATATACTCATCAGTAGATTTGCCAGGAAAATGATAACTCTGTGGCTAAGGGTAACCCAAGGACAAACTTGACTTTTCCAGCATTCTCAAGTTGGAACAAATTATGATGAGAAGGCATGGCGACTAAAAAGACTGTTCGAGATATCGAAGTCGAGGGAAAGAGAGTTTTAGTCAGAGTCGATTTCAACGTGCCTCTAGACAGGACAACTGGTGTTATTACCGATAACAGTCGAATTCGAGCCACTTTGCCGACCATCAAGTATCTGATTGACCACAAGGCAAGGGTTATTTTGTGTTCCCACTTAGGACGTCCAGATGGTAGGGTAGTTGAGGCATTGCGGATGGCTCCTGTAGCTGAGCAGCTTTCACAGCTTATAAACTTGCCCGTATCAACTGTGCCTGATTGCATTGGTCCTGAGGTAGAAAGGGCAGCAGGCAGTCTTAACAATGGTGACATTCTACTCTTGGAAAACCTTCGCTTTCATACTGGAGAGGAGGCGAATGATTCTTCTTTTGCCCAGGCCTTAGCCAGACTGGCTGATATTTATGTTGATGATGCTTTTGGCACTGCTCATCGGGCTCATGCGTCTACTGTAGGAGTAGCCAAATATTTGCCAGCAGTTGCTGGCTTTCTAATGGAAAAGGAATTAGAGGCTCTCAGCAGCATTCTAACCAATCCTGAGCATCCCTTTAGCGCTTTACTGGGTGGTGCTAAAGTCAGCGATAAAATTGACCTTATGCAGAATATTTTTGATGAAGTCGACCTGTTGCTTGTTGGCGGCGGCATGGCAGCCACTTTCCTGAAAGTTCAGGGATATGAGGTTGGGCTTTCTTTGGTTGAGGCAGATAAGCAAGATTTAGCTCATCAAATACTAAAAACTGCCGAGAAAAATGGGGTGTCTCTACTTCTTCCTACAGACGCTATGGTATCCGATAGCATTAGCCCGCAGGCTGCGGGTGAGGTAGTATCGATAGCTGATATACCGCCAAATAAGTACCTTGCTGATATTGGCCCTCAAACCATTGAGCTTTTTTCTCAGCAGATAAGGCAGTGCCGAACCGTTTTCTGGAATGGTCCTATGGGAGTTTATGAGATACCTCAATTTGCCCGGGGAACCAGGGTCTTGGTTGAACTTTTGGCTAACCTCAAGGCAACAACTATTATCGGTGGCGGCTCAACGGCCGAAATCGTCGAAGAAATGAAGCTTACAGATAAAATGACCCATGTTTCCACAGGAGGCGGTGCCAGTTTGAGGTTCCTCGAAGGAAAAAGCTTACCCGGAGTGGATGTCTTGCTGGATAAGGAACAATGATTACCTTAGAACAGATAAGACAAATTAGTATAGCTTCACCGTCTAAGATAGTGATGCTAGTCATTGATGGCTTGGGCGGTCTGCCTGAGCCTAAAACTGGTGAGACGGAACTGGAGACAGCCTTTACCCCTCACCTTGACTATTTAGCTAAAAATGGTATATGCGGGCTTACTGACCCGGTAAGCCGGGGCATTACCCCAGGGAGTGGCCCGGGGCACCTGGCGCTGTTTGGTTATGACCCTCTAAAATTTACTATCGGACGGGGTGTTTTGGAAGCACTTGGGATAGGTTTCGAGCTGAGGGAAAATGATATTGCTGCTCGTGGCAATTTCTGCGCTGTTGATGACCAGGGACTTATTACCGACCGCAGGGCTGGTCGTATTACTACAGAAAAGTGCACCGAACTTTGTGAGCTATTAGGGCATATCACATTGGAGGGCGTAGAGCTTTCCGTCTTGCCAGTTAGCGGGCATCGGTTTTTATTAGCTCTGCGAGGTGAGGGATTAGCTGCTGAGCTTAGTGATACTGACCCCCAGAAGACAGGAGCTGCTCCTGGCATGACTTTAGCTATGGAACCGCAGGCGAAGCATACAGCACATATTGCGAACAAATTTGTTGACGAAGCTCAGAAAATCCTGGCTCAGCATCGCCCGGCTAACATGATTTTACTCCGCGGTTTCTCCAAACTACCTCAGATTCCTTCAATGGGCGAGATATATAAGTTGACGCCAGCAGCTATAGCTCGTTATCCCATGTATAAGGGGCTTGCCAAGCTGGTGGGAATGAAGATATTTGAAACTGATGATGGCATCGAGGAAGAACTGCGGGTTTTGAGTGCTTGCTATAGTGAGCATGATTTTTTCTATGTTCATGTTAAAGAAACGGATAGCGCCGGTGAAGATGGTGACTTCAGCAGGAAAGTTAAAGTCATTGAACAGGTTGATTTGGCTCTGCCTCAGCTATTGAATTTGAAGCCGGATGTCATTATTGTCACCGGTGACCACTCGACTCCAGCTTTGCTGAAAGGGCATAGCTGGCACCCTGTTCCTGTTTTGCTATATTCCCAGTGGTGCCGAACTGATGAGGTTGGACAGTTCTCTGAGTCAGCCTGTGCCTCAGGTGGACTGGGTAGATTTCCTGCTGTGGATATAATGCCATTGGCCATGGCCAATGCTTTAAAATTAATCAAGTTTGGAGCCTGATTATGCGAAAACCTCTAATCGCGGGCAACTGGAAAATGAATACTAATCTCAGCGAAGCTACAAGTCTTGTCCAGACAATGCTGCCTGAATTGGATAGGATAGCAGGCGTGGAAAAGGTGCTGTGTCCTCCTTTTATCTCTCTAGTCGCTGTCAGGGAATTGATTAAAGGTACATCTGTCGAGCTTGGCGCTCAAAACATGTTTTCTGAGGATAACGGTGCCTATACAGGTGAAGTCTCACCCCTTATGCTCATCGATTTGTGTGAGTTTGTTATCCTCGGTCACTCAGAGCGCAGGCAGTATTTCGCCGAGACAGATGAGCTCGTCAATAAAAAAGTACAGAAAGCTCTGGACTTTGGGCTTACCCCTATCTTATGTGTCGGTGAAAGACTTGAAGATAATGAGGCCGGTAGAACGGAGAAAATAATTAAAGGGCAAGTCCAGGCAGCCTTGGCAGGGGTAAATTCTACCAGCCATCTAGTGATTGCCTATGAGCCAATCTGGGCTATCGGCACTGGCAGGGCGGCTAATGGCAAGCAGGCTAATGCTACTATCAGCCTTGTCCGAAATACTGTGGCTAGCCTCTGGGATAGCAAGTCAGCTCAAGCGATACGCATAGTTTACGGTGGTAGTGTTACTGGCGAGAACATTGCTGAATTCATCGCCGAGCCTGAAATAGATGGTGCTCTGGTCGGCGGTGCCAGCCTCAAGGCTAACGAGTTCGTGAGCATCGTCAGCCAGACAGCATCCCTCAAGTCAACTTGATGAAGTGTCTCGTTGCTGTTATTGGCCCGACAGCAGTAGGTAAAAGCCAGCTTGCCGTGCAACTTGCCAAAGATTTCAATGGTGAGATAGTAAATGCCGATAGTCGGCAAGTTTATCGCTATATGGACATCGGCACAGCTAAGCCCGGTCGTGATGAGCAGTCTCTAGTTCCACATCATCTCATTGACATAATCAATCCTGATGAACCCTTTAGCTTAGCTATTTACCAAAAGTTAGCTGGTGAAGCGATTGAAGATATTCAGCAGCGCCATAAGCTTCCTCTTTTAGTTGGCGGTAGTGGACTTTACGTCTGGTCAATAATAGAAGGCTGGAGGATACCCCAGGTTCCGCCCGATGCCGAGTTCAGAAACAGGCTTGAGACAAAAGTCAAAGAGGAAGGGGGCTATGCTCTTTACCAGGAGCTTGAGAAGGTAGACCCTGTAGCTGCAACTAAGATTATGCCGACAAACCTGCGTCGAATCATCAGGGCCCTGGAGATATATCAGGCAACGGGGCAGCCCGTTTCTCAACTGTGGCAAAAGCAAGCTTTACTCTGTCCAGTGCTAATTATCGGGGTAACCATGCCGAGGGATGATTTATATTGTAGAATTGACTATCGAGTAGAAGAGATGATAAAACAAGGGCTGGTTGATGAAGTAAAAGGTCTGATGGCAAAGGGCTACAAGCTAAATATACCTTCTATGTCTGGCATCGGCTATCGGCAGATAGGGATGTTCCTTCAAGGAAAGTTGGATTTGCCTGCAGCTATTCAGCAAATGAAATATGAGACGCATCGCTTCGCTCGTCGCCAATATGCCTGGTTCCACTTGAATGATGCTAGAATTCACTGGTTTGATGTGTGCGACGATGTGCAAGAGAAAGTAAATAACCCGGTGAAAGCTTTTCTGGCCGAGCTTGAGGACAAACCAAATTAATCATGAAAAGAGTGTTTATTTTGTCACCCTGAGCGATAGCGAAGGGTCTAGATTCTTCGCTATGCTCAGAATGGCAGATGGGTGTTGCTGGATGGTCTGTCATGAACTTCGCTAAACTGCAAGCTACAGGGAACGACTTTATATTGCTCGACGCCTGGAATATGAACTGGGGCTGGTCGAAGCTGGCTCAAGATATATGCCATCGCCATCTCGGTATAGGCGGTGACGGTCTAATTCTGGTGATGGCTTCAAATAATGCTGACTTAAAAATGCGGATGCTTAACCCCGATGGCTCCGAGGCTGAGGCCTGTGGCAACGGCCTGCGATGTTTTGCCAAGTATATCATTGACAGACAGATAGCTCGTGGGCCGAGCTTGACTGTAGAAACACTGGCAGGCGTTAGAAAAGTCCAGGTTTTTATGGCTCAAGGCAAAGTTAACCAGGTTAAAGCGAGTATGGGCGCACCGCGCTTCAGGGCTGAGGATATACCGGTCATGATAGGCAAGCAAAAAACGGGCAGGGGAGAAGTTGACATAATACCGATACTAGATTATCCTTTGAATATAGTTGGAAGGGAGCTAACTTTGTCATTTGTGTCTATGGGCAATCCGCATGCTGTAAACTTCTTATCGCAGCCAGTAGTGGATTTCTCTCTTTCCGAGATAGGACCAGCGGTGGAGAAGCATCCTATGTTCCCTGAGCGGGTGAATTTTGAGGTAGCCAGAGTTGTAAATCAGGGGAAAATAGAAGCAAGAGTCTGGGAGCGAGGAGCTGGGGAAACTCTCTCCTGTGGCAGCGGCGCCTGCGCTATAGCAGTAGTCGCTAGATTGAAAGGTTATATCGATGATGAAGTTGACATAATGTTACCAGGAGGCACTTTAACTGTGGACTGGGATGGAGCAGGGGAGGTATATCTAACCGGACCTGTAGAAGAAGTTTTCACCGGAGAGTGGCTGAAATGAAACTTTCACACCGTCTTGATAAACTCCCACCGTATTTATTTGTGGAAATCAATCGTAAGATTACTGAAAAACAAGCCAACGGAGAGGATATAGTCAGCTTTGCCATCGGCGACCCTGACATACCAACGCCGCAGCACGTCATTGACCAGTTATGTCGAGCGGCTCATGACCCGGCTAATCATCGCTATCCGGAGACCGTTGGGCTTCCTGAACTTCGCCAGGCTATTGCCCAGTGGTATCAGCGACGCTTTGGAATAACTCTCGACCCGGGCAAGGAAGTATTACCTCTCATCGGCTCGAAGGAGGGTATCGGGCACATATCCTTTTGTTTCATCGACCCCGGTGATGTAGCCCTGGTGCCTGACCCTGGATATCCGGTGTATTCAACGAGCACGATATTAGCTGGCGGCGAGCCTTATTTCATGCCGCTGACTGAAAAGAACGATTTCCTGCCTGATTTAGAAGCTATTCCAGAAAAGATAACCGAGAAGGCTAAGCTTTTGTGGCTAAGTTACCCTAATAATCCCACTGGAGCAGTAGCTGACCTCGACTTTTTTCAAAGAGCGGTGCGTTTTGCCAGGAAACATAACTTAGCTATATGCCATGATGCTCCTTATACCGAGGTGGCCTTCGATGGCTATCGTCCACCAAGCTTTATGCAGGTGCCTGAGGCTAAAGAAGTTGGCGTTGAATTTCATTCTTTGTCCAAGACATATAACATGACTGGCTGGCGGATAGGCATGGCAGTTGGCAATACCCAGATGATAAATGCTCTATTTCGGTTTAAGTCCAATCTGGACTCAGGTATTCCCCAGGCAATCCAGCAAGCAGCCATTGAAGCCCTAAATGGTTCGCAGGACTGCATTGCGGAGCATAATATTATTTATCAGCGAGGCCGAGATGAATTAGCTAAAGCTCTCAATAGCATAGGTTTAAGAGCCAGACTACCCAAAGCTAGCTTTTATATTTGGGCAAGGATTCCGCAGGGCTATACCTCAGTGGAGTTCGCCACTGAGCTGCTGGACAAAGCTAATGTAGCAGTTACACCAGGAGTCGGCTATGGTAATGCCGGTGAAGGTTACATTCGCTTATCACTTACTCTCTCTGATGACCGCCTTGAGGAGGGTATAAAACGGCTGTTAGACTGGAACAAAGCTAGGAGGGCATAGGTTAACATAATGTTTTGAGCTATGCGACAAACTTTACTTACTACTCAAACTGAAGCCGAGAAGGCTTTCTTGGTCGGAGTCGAAACCAAAGTCTCTGCCAATAGGTGGTCTATTGACAGTTCCCTGGAAGAATTGTCCTGTCTGGCTGAAACAGCCGGTGCTGAAGTAGTTGGCAGGTTAACCCAGAAGCTGGGAAGACCCTCTTCTATTTATTATTTGGGCAGGGGAAAGCTCGAAGAGTTAATTAGCCTGAGGCAGCAGTGCCAATATAGCACGGTCATTTTCAATGATGAGCTTTCACCGCGGCAGCAGAGGAACATCGAGGAAGTTCTCAAGGTTAAAGTTATCGACCGCACGGCGTTAATACTGGATATCTTTGCCAAGCGAGCTCAAACTCGTGAGGGTCAGCTTCAGGTCGAATTAGCTCAGCATCAATATCTTCTGCCACGACTTGCCGGGCAGTGGAGTCATCTTGAGCGTCTGGGCGGCGGCATTGGCACCAGGGGTCCTGGAGAATCGCAATTGGAAACTGACCGCCGTCTCATCCGTAATCGAATTCACCGCCTTAAAACCCAACTAGAGGCGGTAAGGCGGCATCGGGCACGTTATCGGCAAAAACGTAAAAAGAGCCAGATTCCTATCGTTGCGTTGGTTGGCTATACCAACGCAGGCAAAAGCACTATGCTCAATGCATTGAGCCAAGCTGGTGTCTTGGTAGAAGACAAGCTCTTCTCCACTCTCGACCCGGTGACTCGTCGCTTGGTCTTGCCTGATAACCGGCAATTTTTGGTTACCGACACCGTCGG
>QYPU01000085.1 GCA_007280145.1 Dehalococcoidia bacterium
TAAGCAGGTCAGGGTTGGAGGTGCCAATTATTGACCTAATCTACAGGGCCTTATTTGAGTCTCTGTCACCAATCGAGGTATTAGCTCGGTTTAAGAGCGGACTGAAGCCTGAAGCAGCAATTTAATCATCGCCGAACGCGCTTTTGATTTGATCAACTATTCCTTTATCTTCATATTCAGGGATTTTAGCCTGGGGTAGTGTCTTGGCTAATTCTTCAAAAAGCCGCCGCTGCTCGTCATCCAGAGTTTGTGGAGTTACTACTTGAATTATAACTATCTGGTCTCCCCTCCCCTTACTACTGAGTCGAAGCACCCCCTTGCCTTTGATGTGGAATACCTTTCCGCTCTGGGTACCCGGCGGTATTTTCAATATTGTTTTGCCGTCCAGGGTTGGCACCTCTACATCATTTCCAAGGGCAGCTTGAGCGAAATTAATGGATAACTTATAGAGAATGTCAATACCCCGCCGCTCGAATAACTTATGGGCTTTTGTGGAAAAAGTGATGTAGATGTCACCTGGCGGGCCGCCATATATTCCAGCTTCGCCTTCGTTGCTGAGGCGCATCCGGTAGGTTTCGTCTATTCCTGGTGGGATAGTGACCGTCAGCTTGCGCTTTACTTTTTCTCTGCCACTGCCTTTGCATTTGGGGCAGGGCTGGGCAATGATTGTGCCTTGACCATGACAGCGTGGGCAGGTGGTAGTCTGGACGAAACGTCCAAAAAGACTTTGCTGGATTCGGCGCACTTCGCCGATGCCATTGCAGTTAGGGCATTTCTGAGGGTTTGTTCCTGGTTGACTACCGATACCATAGCACAAGGAGCAATTTTCGGTGCGCCATATCTCGAATTCCTTATTTGTGCCGAACACAGCTTCCTCAAAAGAGAGGTTGAGCCTGGCTTGCAGGTCAGCTCCTTTTTGGGGTGCACGACGCCGAGCTGAAGTAGTCGCCCCACCGAAGAAGGCATCGAAGATATCACCTAAGCCACCAAAATTAAAGTTTTCGAAACCAAACAAGTCTGAGGTGGCTACCTGACCATAGCGGTCATAGGAAGCTCGCTTCTCGGCATCGGAGAGAACTTCATAGGCTTCGTTGAGCTCCTTGAATTTCTCCTCGGCATCAGCTTCTCTATTGTGGTCGGGGTGATATTGAAAAGCCAGCCTTCGGAAGGCTTTCTTGATTTGCTCATCGCTGGCGCCTCTGGGCACTCCAAGTATTTCGTAATAGTCTCGATTTACTGGCATAGGTTATCAACCCTAACATTACAGTATAGCTAATAATTTGCCCTTTTGGCAAACTTTAGATAGTGCGGACCGTCAAAGTGGAAGGGTTTGTCTTGCAAACTAGGGTGGTGTATCATAGGTTGTTAGATGAAGGAAAAGATCAGGCAAACTCTTTCTTCGCTCCAGAAGAATAGCATAAGCGATAAAAGGCTGACTGAGTCGGCAGTTCTTGTCCCGATTTTCTGTAAGGGAGGAGAATGTCACATTTTATTTACCCAACGGAGCAATCAGGTATCTAGTCATAAGGGGCAAGCCTCCTTCCCTGGTGGGACGCGCAGTGAAGGTGATATGAACCTTCTGGATACAGCTATTCGGGAGAGCTGGGAGGAGATTGGTTTGAAAGCTGAGGATGTGGAGATTTTGGGAGAACTGGATGATATTCCCACAACTACAGGCTTTGTTATATCGCCCTTTGTAGCTTCTATCCCTTATCCTTACAAATTTATAGTGAATCATAGAGAGATTGACGAAATCTTTGATATGTCCGTTTCAACTTTGCTGCATAAAGCTGCTATCAGTCCGGAGCGTTATATTATCGGTGGTCAGGTTGCCTTTTCTTGTTCTTATGAATATGGTGGTAGGCGTGTATGGGGAGCTACAGCTCGGATTCTGAAACAGTTTCTGGAGATTTTTCAGGCTGCGAGTGGAGCTCGTTGATGTTGTCTTAATTTTTACCTTCCGCCTTTTTACCCTCAGTAATTGCTTTTGCCTTGACCTTGATAGCCTTTGGCTTGACCTCTTCAGCTTTGGGTATGGTTAAGGTGAGTATGCCGTTCTCCAGGCTTGCCTCGGTTTTGTCTGTCTTGAGCCCGGCAGGGAGACTTAGACTGCGGGAAAAGACACCATAGTGACATTCCTGGCGGAGGTAGTTTTCCTGTTTGGTTTCCTGTCACAATAAATTTATAAAATAGTTTAACAAATTTGTCAACTATTCATAAACAATTATATTAGCTATTCTAACTCAATGACTTGACATTGTTTAAGAGATTATTTATAATAAGGCCAAAGGAGGAGCATGGCAGGGAAAGATTATTATAAGGTTTTGGGAGTAGGGCGAAGTGCTGCTGAAAAGGAAATAAAGCAGGCTTATCGTCGGCTTGCCCGCAAGTATCATCCTGATGTTAATCCTGGAGACAAGTCGGCTGAAGCCAGGTTTAAAGAAATAAACGAGGCTTATGAGGTTCTGTCTGCTCCAGATAAGCGGCAGAAATATGACCGCTTTGGAGACCAGTGGCAGCATGCTGAGCAGTTTGCCAGGGCGGGGCGAGGAGCGCAGCGGGATTTTAGCAGGGGTGGCACGCACACTACTTTTGACTTTGGTGACCTGGGTGATTTAGGCAGCATCTTCGACAATCTGTATCGTGGTTTTGGGGCCGGCTCTGGGACAGTCCGTCGTGCTAGCAAGCCTAAAAGTGTGGAGCATCCCATTGAGGTGACTCTGGAGGAAGCCTACCATGGCACAAAACGTGTTCTGGAAGCTTGGAGTGAAGAGCCTTGTTCTGTGTGCGGTGGGCTTGGTAGGGTTCGGGAAGGCATTCGAAACAAGTCCTGTGTTGCCTGTGGTGGGTCGGGTCGCGTGACAAGACCCAGGCGCCTTGAGGTCAAAGTTCCGCCAGGGGTTAGAAATGGTTCAAAGGTTCGCATCGCAGGCCAGGGCAGTCCAGACTATAAGGGAGTTAAGGGCGACCTCTATCTGGTAGTAAAGACGTTGCCTCACAAGCTCTTTAAGCGTGAAGGAGATGACCTTCATATTGAGGTTTCTGTGCCCTTGGTTACCGCCATGCTTGGCGGCGAGATGGAAATGCCAACGCTTAAGGGCAACCTAGTGCTTAAGATACCGCCGGAGACTCAGAATGGCAAAGTGTTTCGCCTGGCAAGACAGGGTATGCCCCATCTGGGTGATTCCTCACGGGGCGACCTCTTTGCCAGGGTGAAGGTGGTGCTGCCAACGAAATTGACCAACCAGGAGAGACAGCTTTTTGAGCAGTTGCGGGTATCCCGTCATGGTTAGTTATTGATTAATATGTTGTTGGGGTGATAAGATAAAATGACTCTGCGGGATTCGGAACCTAGATATGTCATAAGTATCGCTGCTAGAATGGTCGGCATCGAGAGCTATACCTTGCGCTATTATGAAAGGTGTGGTTTGGTGAAGCCGTATCGTTCCGAAGGGAATATTCGCTACTATTCAGAGAGCGATGTTGAGTGTCTACGTCATATTAAAACCTTGATGAATAACTTGGGAGTTAACTTAGCTGGTGTAGAGGTGATAATGCGCATGGCAGAGAAGATGGCGGAAATGCAGCGCCAGGTTGAGGAAATGGAGTCTGAGGTTAAGCAGTTTAGGCAAGCAGGTATAGAAATGAAAAGAAATATAAAAAAGAAAGGAGATTAACAATGATTGAAGCAAAGGCGGAACTTAAGCTAGCTAAATGGCAAATCACGGCGACCACTATCAGGTGTGATTTGGTCGATGACTTTGTCACCATTATGGTAAACAATGATTGGTCGACCAAGTGTGCCTGGTATAATCGGTATAAGCAGAAAGCTCTTGAGGACAAGAAACAGAAATTTGATAAGGCAATTAGACTCAAGATAGAGAAATGCGCTGGTCCTGAGTGTTCCTATGTTATTGATTATCGGGACAAGCTGATTCAGGAAGAGTCTGGCAGTAAATAGATAATAGGGAGGCTTATGAGGCAGGAGAGATTTACTGAGCAGGCGCAGGAAGTACTGGCTGCTTCGCAGGAGCTTGTTCGCCGCTATCGCCATAACCAGTGGGATGTGGAGCATATCCTGGTGGCTCTGCTGGAGCAAGGAAGCGGCTTGACCTCGGATATATTGGAGAGGTTGGGTGTAGATGTAGCTGCGGTAAAAAGGCGAGTTGAAGCCAGACTTGAGGGTGCCCCGAAGGTGGCTTATGAAGCTGCCCAGATTTATGCTACTCCTCGAATCGCCCGTCTCCTGGAAAATGCCGTTCATGAGGCTGACCGGCTTAAGGATGAGTTCATTAGCACTGAGCATTTGTTGATTGCTATTGCTGGGGAGGATAAAGGCGAGGCGGCCACAATTCTCAATGAATTTGGCATCGACCAGGAGAAGATTTATCGAGCGCTTCAAGAGGTTCGCGGTGGTCACCGGGTTGATAGCCCTAGAGCTGAGAGCAAGTATCGGTCTCTGGAAAAATATGGGCGTGACCTTACCGAGTTGTCTCGTCAAGGGAAGCTTGACCCGGTGGTTGGGCGTGATGATGAGATAAAGCGGGTGATGCAGATATTAACGCGGCGAACCAAGAATAACCCGGTGATTATTGGCGAGGCTGGTGTTGGCAAAACGGCTATTGCTGAAGGCCTGGCCCAGAGAATTGTGGCTGGTGATGTACCTGGTTTTCTTAAGGAGAAGAGGGTGGTCGCTCTAGATATGGGGTCGCTGGTTGCCGGCAGCAAGTTTCGCGGTGAGTTTGAGGAGAGGTTGAAGGCGGTGATAGACGAGGTTCGCCAGGCTAGCGGCGAGATTATTTTGTTTATCGATGAGATGCATACCGTAGTTGGTGCCGGGGCTGCTGAGGGAGCGATTGATGCCAGCAACATGTTGAAACCGGCATTGGCTCGGGGTGAGCTCCAGTGTGTTGGGGCAACTACGTTGGATGAATATCGAGAGCATATTGAGAAAGATAAGGCACTGGAACGTCGGCTTCAGCCTGTGTTTATCGGTGAGCCGAGCGTTGAGGCGACTATTGAGATGCTGCATGGATTACGCCCCAGATATGAAGCCCATCATAAAATCAAAATCGATGATTCAGCCCTGGTAGCTGCTGCCCGGCTGAGCCAGCGTTATGTCTCTGATAGGTTTCTCCCGGATAAGGCGATTGACCTCATTGATGAAGCGGCCAGCAAGTTGCGCATTGATATGGAAAGTGCTCCGGCTGATGTTAAATCATTAGACCAGCAGATACAGCACGTGCTTAATGAAGAGGATGCAGCTGCCCAGCGGGAGGATTACCAACAGGTAGCCGAGTTAAAGTCACAAAGGTTGCGCTTACAAGAGGAATACGATGAGGCGAAAAACAAGTGGCTTCAGCGAGAGAAAATCGATAGTGTAGTAGATGAGGAGAACATAGCTGAGCTGGTTTCCAAGTGGACGGGCATACCGGTTTCGCGGATGCTGGAGGGCGAAGCCGACAAGCTGCTTCATATGGAGGAAAGGCTCCATGACAGGATTATAAATCAAGAGGAGGCAGTGTCAGCCATTTCTGAGGCTGTCAGGCGGGGGCGAGCTGGACTCAAAGACCCACGACGACCCATAGGTAGTTTTATCTTCCTGGGTCCTACGGGTGTCGGCAAGACAGAACTGGCTAAAGCTCTTGCCCAGTTCCTCTTTGATGATGAGGATGCCATGATTCGGCTGGATATGTCGGAATACATGGAGAAGCACACAGTGTCCCGGCTTATCGGTGCTCCACCTGGGTATGTGGGCTATGAAGAAGCGGGACAGCTCACTGAAGCAGTGCGCCGGCGTCCGTTTCGTGTCATTCTTTTTGACGAGATTGAGAAGGCCCATCCTGATATTTTTAGTATTTTACTTCAGATGCTGGAGGATGGCAGGCTGACTGATGGCCATGGTAGAACGGTTGACTTTAAGAATACGGTGGTAATAATGACTAGCAATCTGGGTACTCAGGAATTCCAGCGTCAAGCTATTGGCTTTACTCACCAGGAGAAAGGTGAGCAGCAGCGGCTGAAAGGCGTTATAGAGAGTGCCTTGAAGCAGACTTTCCGCCCTGAGTTCCTGAACAGGATAGATGACATTATCATCTTCAAGCCGCTGGCTGAGGAGCAGTTGAAGAAGATTGTTGACTTGCTGATTCGAGAAGTGGAGAGGCGGCTAGCTGACCGCAATGTGGACTTGGAACTGAAGGATGAGGCAAAATCGTGGCTGCTCAAGGAAGGCTATGAACCAGCCTATGGAGCTCGCCCACTGCGTCGAGCAATCCAACGCTACGTAGAAAATCCTCTGTCCAGCCGAATATTGAGCGGAGAGGTTAAAGATGGAGATTGCGTGGTTGTCGGTGTTGGCGGCGATGGGTTAATCTTTAGCACCAAGAAAAAGGCCAAGGTAGCTACATAAATGGGGAATTCCTCGGAGACAACGGGGGCAGCGAAGACAAGCTCAAAAAAGAAAGAATACATTATAGGTGGTGTAGCGTTAGCGCTTACTATCGCCTTGTGTGTTGCTGTTGTTGTTTATTGGGATTATGTGCAGCAAGCTCAGCAGTATGGTTACCTTGGTGCCTTTGTTATTAGTATTCTTGCTGGCGGAACTGTTTTTATCCCCATACCAGGTGTCCTGCTCGTATTCACCTTGGGTAGCGTGTTGAATCCAGCCATAGTTGGAGTCGTGTCTGGTCTTGGTGAAGCTGTTGGTAGTGTTGGCATTTATCTCAGTGGCTATGGCGGGCAAAAGGCGGCGCAGAATCTTAGCGGCCGGTTTTTTACTAAGTTTAGCGATTGGATACGCAGTCGTGGCTCGGTAGCTGTTTTTGTCATGTCAGCTATTTTGAACCCTTTGTTTTATCCATTTACGGCGATAGCCGGGATGCTTCGTTTCGGACTGGTCAGATTTTTCTTTTTATGCTGGGCTGGCAAGACAGTAAAAAACATGGTGATTGCCTATGCTGGTTACTTTGGCTTGCGCTCTCTGCTGCGCTGGGTGGGAGTGGGAATTTAAACAATGTCTGAACAAACTGTGTCTAAACAAAAAAGCTGGTGGGTAGCGCTTTTTTTATCTATATTCCTTGGTTTCTTCGGGATTGACCGTTTTTACATTGGCAGGACACGCTCAGGAATTGTTAAGCTGGTTACTTTGGGTATCTTTGGTGTCTGGTGGCTTAGCGACATTATTCTCATTGCCAGTGATTACCGTAAGGATGCCAAGGGTCAACCCCTGAAGCATTAATAGTGCTTACTTGGGGAAAGCCAATCAGATAATGTCGTTGGTTTGGATAGATGAGTGGTAGGCGGGAATAACTGGATATATAATCTTCTTATCTGTAGGAACTTTAAATTTAATTCAGTAGGTTCTTAGTCATATTTTATTCCGGGATGTGGGGGTGTATTTCTTTTGGGTTTCTAGGGTTGTATAATATGGTTTTGGTTTTGATTAACGTCAAGAAGAGGTTGTAATGAAAAGATGTACGTGGTTCGTTCTAGCTGGCTCATTGCTGGTTGTATTGAGTATTATAGCTGGTGGCTGCATCACAATAGTCACGCCTGAGCCTTCGGCCCCGACGTCAAGCACACCCGCTGATTCGTTTCCGCCAACAAATGAGCCTGAGCAGGAAGGTTCCGAGCCAGCCATCAACTCTTTTATTGCTAACCCACATAATATTAACTCAGATGCTTCTTCAACGCTTAGCTGGAATATTTCCGGCGCTACGACGGTCAATATAGACCAGGGAATAGGAACTGTGGGCTTGAGCGGGACAATTGTAGTGTCTCCGACCACGACAACTACATACACTTTGACGGCTAGCAATGCAGCCGGTACTGCGGTTGCCACTACTCAAGTAGTCGTTTCTGCAGTATCCCCTCCTCCTATACCCGCAAGCTTGCCGATTGTTCATTCTTTTGTTGCTGAGCCGGAAAGTATAGTAGCTGGTGGGTCATCAACACTCAGTTGGAGTGTCTCCAATGCGTACTCGGTCATTATCGCTCCTGTAGTATACAGGCAGCTAGGTCCTATTGCTGCTACAGGCAGCGCGCCTGTCTCTCCCTCTGTGACTACAACTTACACTTTGACAGCTACGAATGATTCAGGTATCCGTAATGAGACCGTAACAGTTACGGTTAATTCTGAACCTGTGGCCTCGCCAGCTCTTGACTGGGCAGGAACATGGGAAACTAATTGGGGCATAATGCATCTATCACAGTCAGCAGGCCAAGTAACTGGGACATATGAACACGACGATGGGAAAATTGTAGGATACATCTCAAAGAATCTATCAGGTAATATTTTAATAGGCACCTGGTCTGAATCACCGTCATATGCACCACCCAACGATGCGGGAGATATAGAATGGGTAATGTCTCCCGATTTTAATTCCTTAGAAGGTAACTGGCGATATGGTTTTTCCGGTGAGTGGGATGGCACTTGGACCGGAACAAGACTAGACTAATTCCCAAAGTTATCCTTACCGACTGATTGACCCTGTACATTTAGCAGGTAACCCTTCTGTACTGTTTTACGCAATCCTCAGAAGTTATGTTATGAGTATAACGAAGAACCATACCTACACCAACGGTAACTAATAGAAGTTAAAGCCATCTTGGAAAGTAACTGACCTGGTGTATCTCTGCGCCATTTCCAAGCTCTCCCATCCACTCAGGGCAGGCTCTATCGTTCTCCCATCAATGGCGAGGAGAAAATACAAGCAGAGCTGAAAGTCTCTCCGCCTGACCTCGAAAAGAAGGAAAAGTGTCGCCAGTATACTGGATGAGCAAAGTCGTTTGAGTTTTACCAAGCACTTTGCTAGACTGATGCGTGGGGCTGTAGCTCAATCGGGAGAGCGTCTGACTGGCAGTCAGAAGGTAGTGGGTTCGAATCCCATCAGCTCCACCATCTGCTTGCAAAAGTTTGCAAATCGTAGCTAATTTTTGTACAAATTTGTCCACGCTACTTGCTACACCTTTTAGTGGATTGGGTGACGGTGTTGGGGATGGGAGAGTTGACAACGTATCCCGTCTGGTGCGTTAATCGATTGAAACCTCGTGGGGGAATACCTATAATTACTGTGAAAAATTAGCCAGGCCCAGGATTGTGGTGCCTAGTGAAGGTTAAGCGATATTTTAGGACATTATTATGGTCATTAATAAGACAAAAAGAATAGAAATAGCATTGCTCAAAGTCTTCATTATTGTCATTTCTGTAGCTGGATTGTCCCTAACAGCCCTGAATTGTTCAACCTCATCTTCTAATGATTTAAATCTGGAGCTGGAGCACTCGGTTTCCTCACTAGTAGAGAAAGATAAGTCAATCAGGAGCTGTGTCCTAGCTGTAACGAAGGGTGACACCTCTTACTCTTGGGTGGGCGCAGCCGGAATCGCCAATCAAGACGGCCAGGTGCCTATGACCGATGATACTCCTATATATATTTCCAGCGTCACCAAACTATATAGTGCCACTGCAGTCATGAAATTGTACGAAGAGGGGGCGCTTTCTTTAGATGATCCAATATCCAGATACCTGCCCGCAGATCTTATCAGTGGCATTAATGTCTATAAGGGGCATGATTACTCCGACGAAATTACCATTAAGCAATTGTTATCACATACTTCGGGCATAGCAGATTACTATACTGAGAGATCCAAAAAAGATGGTAAAAGTCTTTTTGGTTTGTTTATTGAAGAGCCTGAAAGATCCTGGACTGTAGATGAGACTATCACAAGGGCAAGAGACGACCTGGAACCTAATTTTTCGCCAGGTACGGATGCGTCCTATTCGGATACAAATTTCCAGTTGCTGGGCAAGATTATAGAGAATGTAACCAATAAGCCGCTTCACATCGTTTATGAGGATTTTTTCTTTCGTCCCCTGGACCTCAAGCATACCTGGTTGATTGGCTGTTCCGAACCTCAGGTTGCTCCATCCGCTGCTCCGGCGGATGTATTTTATGAAGATATCGTCATTACCAATACCCGTTCAAATGGGGCCTACTGGGCTGATGGCGGCATCGTTTCCACGGCACCGGAAATGGTCGTTTTTCTGAAATCCTTAAATGAGGGAGAAATAATAAGTAGGGATACACTAGAATTGATGCATGAATGGCATAGACTGGATTTTCCGCTTCAATATGGTTATGGAACCATGTACTTCGAGCTGCCCCGGTTCATGAATACGGTAATGAAAATACCGCCTTTATGGGGTCACTCGGGTTCCACGGGTTCATTCCTTTATTACTCCGAGGACATGGATCTGTATATGGCGGGTTCTATTAACTATGTAGACTCTAATATAAAACCCTTCATGCTGATGCGAGATGTGATGGAGCTGGTCAATATAGATGGCAAATCTCAATGAGGTATGCTGAAACAACCGCCTGCTTTGGTTAGAGAAGATATTAACTGCTGACAGAAAACACAATCTAAGGCTAAAAAATAGGGCTCTTCTACCTTGCGCTTGATAGCCTTCATTGCTACAATTGTGACAAACGAGGGGCTATGCAGCGAGGCGGAAAGCCAGGGCAAAAGTTCTTATTTCTGTCCAGTAAGCTCCACCATATAAAGCATCCTTTTTGCTAACATCTTCGGCCTCATCCACCTCAGTCCCCAGCATCTTGTCAAAGCGCTCCGCCGCTGCTTCCTGGAGTCCGGCAAAACGTGGCTGTAGATGTCCAGTCTCCATTCGATATCAATGGGATTTCCTATCTCACTAGCTATCGCCCTCTCTATAGAAGGCCACAGCGAGTGTTCCGCGACCGGTAGCGTAACCCATGACAGGGCTGAAATCCGTGATAAAAAGCTCGGCACAGTTGAACTCAGCTGCTATTCTATCCTTAAGCTCTTCGGCTTCTGTAAGGGTATTGGCATGCATCACCGCCACATGAATCGGTTCCGAATTGCCGGCCTGGTTTCTCATCAGATGGAGCATTTTTTCGACTCCACTCTGTTTGGTCATGGCAGTAGCGGCAAAGCGGATAAGCCCGTCAGAGCCAGTCAGAAGAGGCTTGACCGAAAGCATTGAGCCTATTTGGGAAGCTGCCTTTGGTATCCTTCCTGTTCTGTAAACATGACGGATAGTCTCCAGCAGGCCAATAAATTTTACCCTCTCACTTACCTTCTTAGCTATGACAATGACTTCATCGAAGGTCTTCCCCTCAGTAGCAGCTTGAGCTGCTGCGAGGGCGATGAGACCTTCAGCAGCGGCAACAGTCTGACTGTCGAGGACTTCAATCGAAATTTGCGGCAATTCCTCTTTAATTAGTTCCTTGGCAAGTAGAGCACTATCATAGAACATGCTCAGTTTAGAAGACATGGTAATTACCAGGATGCTCTCAGCATATTGGCCGAGTTCTCGGTAAACTCTGAGGTAATCCTCAGGAGAAGTCGCCGAAGCTTCCCAGAGCTCGGAAGCTTTGCTGAGAAACTCGTAGGCTTGGGCTGCACTTAAGTCTACCCCATCCCGGTAAACTTTGCCGTTAAAGAAGATGCTTACCGGGACAACTCCGAGCTTATACCTCTCGGCTTGCTCTTTCGTGATACAGGCAATGCTATCGACAACAATAGCGATGTTACTCATACTCCCCACTTTGCTTTCGACTTAACACGGAGCTGCTACCCTGGCTTCGCATTAACCCGTCCTATGATACCTCGGATAGCGATGTTATTCTAGGATGAGGTATCCTCTTTGTCAACCCAAATACCAACCAACATCTACAATGAATAAAGTATACTGGTGCCAAGCGGAGTTTAACCCTGCTCGTGAAAATAGAGACCTACTTTGGTGGCTAATACGGGGGTGCCCGTGATATGGGAGAAGACATCTTTGACTGAGGACAGGAGCCTGGATGTGCTGCGTGAGAATATCGAAGAGGTCGTAGCCGTTTACCTTGCTGACACGGCCGAGCCTGTAACTATCTTAACTTTATCTGAGGGAAAACTGGCTAATGCCACAGCTTCCACAACCCCGAAGCATGCGCCTAGTCGTCTCTGTTCTCCAACAACCTCTTCAGGTTTTCCCCTTCTTCTTTCATATGTTTCTTAACAGCCTCAAGTCGGTTTCTGCCAAGCTTCTTAAATAACGGACCGGCTCTAAGACAGATTGTGGCAGTGAAAATGCAGCTTTTTTCTCCTTTCGGTTCTATAACAAATGCATTTCTTGGCATAAAAATTGACCATGGGAACAGAGGCCTCCATTCAATCACTCTGTTCGGCACGACTTTGGTAATAAGAAACTTGAATTTGTGCATGTCCCCGTGAAGATATTCTTCACAGTAGGCAATTGAACCGTCCTCGGAAGGTTCCCCCCTAATCCAGCGAAGGTCTACATGGTCAGGATGCCAGGATTGGTAATCTTCCTTTCCTCTAAAAAGATGTGTAAGCCGGTTGAAAACCTTTTCGGGTGTCGTTTGTATTTTTATTGAATCTTCCAGGGTTATCATATTTCACCTCCTCGTATAACAGGGTAGAAGAACATGTTCATTTTCATCCGGAATTTCCCATTTTGATTCATGCTCAGGCAATCCTGCCTCACCATCGCCCCTTTTGCTAACGACGACTCCCCTGGCACGTGGCTCCCAAGGTAGCACGTCCTATAGAAGACGTCAAGGCCACCTATCGCAAAGGAAAGACGTGGCGCCGAGTCGGCACCCTATGCCTCCACTGCCTGTGATTCAACCCGGCTCCCGATTTCAAGCCCGCTGCCACACAACCCCCAATTCTATTTACTCCTCTATAATCCGATAACCAACCCTACCCCTTCATGGGGGAGTCAAAACACAGAAGAAGCTGCAGTACACAAAACGTCATAATGTGCATAGGGCACGGATTGAAGTCCATGCCCTTTTGATTGAGCAACTTCTCTAGATGTTCAGGTCTTTGAAAGTAATTTTATCAACCCTCTCAACCTCAAATCTACATCTTGTTTAGCCAAGTTGATCCTATTAATAAATACATCGTAGTCTCTTTCAAACGTCTTTTTAGATATAATTAGAAATTTCAATAATTCGGGAAGGTTTTCTACAAAAATCTTTAGCAGCATTAAGTCTTTTTTAGACAAGGTCCATACATGTTGTGTCAACTCTTGATTTCGTGCTGTCCCTGTAGTGTTTAGTGCAACTGCCCACTGCCCGTGGACGATTCTATTACGTAGCTCGATAAATGGTTTAAGTTCATTGTTGATTATTTCAACAATAGTTGTATATCTGTGGTAGTTTGTATCACCAATGCTAGTTTTTGTTATTTCTCGTTTGTGATTTTTTAAATACTGTTCCTTAAAGAAGAAGTCAGTTAAAGCAATCCACTTATCACATTCGGTTGATGATGAAAGATTAGTCGAATTCAAGAAGCCCTTCGTAAGTGGATAATTTTCGTATTGCAAAATATTAAACTCAATTTCTAGAATCGAAACCCATAGAGGCAAAAGAAGCTTTGAAAATATGTTGTCCAATAGTAGTTCATTCAGTTTTGATTGGCTTTTCAACGCTTTATTATGAAAGCGATTAAGATGCGTAATTACTGACTTTACTTGCGCTCGGTTCTTTTTGTGTGCTTGTGTAATTTTTGATGTCGACAATGAAGCATCTTTCATCTCAAACCCTACCTTATTGATTAACGTGAGGGAAAGCTACAATGACAAACGACATATGCCCCGCCCTTGATGATTGCACCACGTCTTAAATCATTTTTTCCGTGGGAGGCACCCGCCTACGGGTGACCCGCCCCCGAGCACCCCGTCGGCACCCTCTGCCTCCACTGCCTGTGGTTCGACCCCGACCCCAA
>QYPU01000042.1 GCA_007280145.1 Dehalococcoidia bacterium
CCTTACATCTCCTTCCTCACGAGCGGAACCTACTTGCATCCCGATCCTGCCTGCCCTTGAGCTTTCCAGTTCGGCAAGTTGAAACAGGTAAGGCAAACGCCTTTTTACCTTCTCCACGAACTTTTCATCTTCGAATATTTCTATCAAACGACTTGATATCACTAGCCTACAACCTCCTCAGGACTGGCAATTCTGCCCAAAATGGCGCTGGCGGCGGCTACTGCCGGGTTGGCTAAGTAGACTTCTGACTGAGGGCTGCCCATTCTGCTGACAAAGTTTCGGTTGGTTGTTGAGAGGCAGCGCTCGCCAGCTGCCACGGAAAAACTATATTTCTTCAACTCCAAACTGGGCACAGACTATAAAAAATCCTCCATTTACCTCTTTGAAATATATCCTCACCTTTTTCCCTTCATGAAAAATCGGCTGGTCTTCTACCACTTGGCTAATTTCTCCGACAGTTCCACCAGAAGTTACAATCTGAAGTTTATTTTCTGTAAATGGGATTCCTTTAACATATCTTTCAATCGTCAGATCGGTATAGGTAAAAATAGAAGTTCTTTCCTCATTCCATCTACTTTCTACTTTTTCAACAGTTCCTTCGATTATGTAATCGGCTGTTTCAGTTATGTAAGATTTATCAGCACATTCTTTCACCAGCATTCCAGCCCCACCGGATTGTTTTACTACAATTTGCCCTTCAGGCGATGGCGCAGCCGTGCCTGCACCAGAACACGCAACTAAACCAATCCCTACAATGGCCAGCACGCAAACCGCCAAAATTGTATAAATAAACTTTGGCAACTATACCCTCATAGCAAGTAAAGGAGGTACACAATGAGTAAATCTATTGCGAAAAGGCGACGCCAGCTTGTTTCAATTACACTCATTATCTTATCTATTTATACCTTATCTTTAGCATTAGGCATCTTATATAGCCTTGTGATTCCCTTTACTTGTTCAATAATAGGGCTTACTTTAGGAATTTGGTTAATAAGGGTAGGGAGGAAAGAATCACAATGCCCACAAAATAGCCCCCATTATCAATCCAAGAACAGAAGTAATTATCACAGAATACACGGCTTGACCCAAATCAATAACATCAATAAAGAAAAGAAAGGCAGTAATAATAAGAGTGCCCCCACTAACAACTGTCAGTATTATTCCAATAGCATTACGCACAGTAAACCTCCAATGGGAGAATCATGACTATTATAAACTTCCCCCGACGTGTGTCAATACCTATTGCGTCATGTGGTAGAATAAGTCAAACTTTTTATTTTTCATCGTAATAGCGATATGAAAATATGCGAACTGTTGAAGGCATTTAGTGAAGTGTCACAGATGATGTTATACGAAATTTGGTAATTATATCTCATTTTTGTTGTCATTTGGCAATTTATCAGTTTGTTTTTGAGCTGCCTGCTTCACTCTCTTATGGAGAGGAACATAATTTTCCGATAAAATATGTCCATTTACGAAATCACAAACGAATCCCTTTCCATCTAAAAGCTCAACAAAGGCCTTTCCCTTATCTGTTAGAATAATTACGTCGCCTGAAACTTCAGCATAGCCCAATCTAATGAAAGTCGAAACGCCATGTTCTACAGAAAAAGACTGTGTGCTGATGCCGGTGCCAGTTTGTTTGTTATGCCCCTCAACATCGGATTGTTCGTATCTGCCCAAAGGTTTGGGAGCCTTAGTCAAAGACATCAGTGCATACAGGTCACCTTCTTTCTCAGCAGATAGCAAAACATCTATCATTAGTTCAAAATCGTCTCTATAGATTACCTTGTAATCCCTCAATATATTTTCTAGAGTCTTTCTCAGTTGATTTTCGTAAGCGGTCTTCCCCGAAATAGTATCTTCGTACTTTATGATTCTAAAGTGGGATATATCGAATGGAATACCTTTGTACTCTTCATGCGTAATCATGATTGTCTGTTTTCTTTTTAGTGTGTGGGACGTACCAAGTTCATAAAATACATTGGCATTTCTCCCAGAGATGTCCGCAATAATTACTGCTGCTTGATCTATGGCCGCTATGATGTCGTCTAATATAGGATTTGTTGTGAAAATTTCGTCAGCTCTCTGGACTTCTAAACCAAACTCATTGCAAACAGGCTTAGTACAGAACTCATAGACGTCATCTGCGATTTTGTCATTGAATGGCATAATCACAAAAGCCCTCTTCATTATTATCCTCCAAGCTTAACACCAAATTTCATATAACAGCGGCATATACGAGCTTAAAGCTCTCTAATCCGACTTAGTCTTTTTTGTTTCACTCCTTTAGTCCTTACTTTCCTCGTAGCGCCTTCTAGCACCTCATAAACTCGTCCATCTGCTTCTGCCGCTCAGCAAATTGTGTAGACAAACCCGAGCGTATTTCGTCTTCAAGGGCCTTGAAGCCAGCACGGACAAGGCGGCTGAGTACCTCAGTATCACTCTCACCAAGTTTTGCCTCTCGAGCCAGCTCAATTCCCTTAATAGTCTCCTCAGTGACTTCCACTGTCCGCACGCGTGGTGGAAAATGATCTGGTGCTATGCCATTCATATGCCATCGTGGGATGCCGATAACCCGTTGCCCATTTTTGTCCTTCGCGAAGCAAAGCTCAGGATTATTATAAACCCTGTCCCTAATATTCTTTTCGATCGTTTGGGCAAGTGATTGGATTTGGTCTCTGGCACTACTCGTAACCATTCTCCTCTCAATAGCACGCCCGGCTATCTCCCTAGAGGTCAAATAGCGATTCTCCTCTTGGAGTATCTGATGTGCAGCTTCCTGTATTGTCATGACATCCTCCTGGTTGTTATTATTTAAGATAATAATACAACAAACCAGAAAGGTTGTCAACCCTCAATACTTTAGCCCGCAATCTCCTCAGGGCTGGCGATTTTTCCCAAGATGGCGCTGGCAGCAGCTACTGCCGGGTTGGCTAAATAGACTTCAGACTGAGGGCTGCCCATCCTACCCACGAAGTTTCGGTTGGTTGTTGAAAGGCGGCGTTCGCCAGCAGCAAGAACTCCCATATAGCCACCGAGACATGGACCGCAGGTAGGCGTGCTGACTGCCGCCCCAGCTTTGATGAAAGTCTCTATTAGCCCTTCCCTCAATGAATCAAGATAAACCTTCTGAGTGCCAGGGATAATGATGCATCTCAATTCAGAACTGACCTGTCTGCCTTTAAGCACTTTGGCAGCCAGTCTCAAGTCGTCGAGACGCCCGTTGGTGCAACTGCCAATCACTACCTGGTCAATCTTTATGTCAACTAACTGCCCTACCGGCTTCACATTGGATGGCAGATGAGGAAGAGCTACCTGAGGTTCAATTTTGGATACATCATACTCAATTACACTGGCATATTCCTCATTGTCATCAGGCTGGTATATTTGGTAAGAATGCTTTGCTCTGGCCTTAACATATTTCTGCGTTTTATCATCCACTCTGAAGATACCGGCTTTAGCCCCGGCTTCGATTGCCATGTTCGCCATGGTAAAGCGTCCGTCAATGGGCAGGGCATCAATTGCCTCGCCGACAAGCTCCATTGTTGAGTAAAGGGCACCATCAACCCCAATGTCACCGATGGTATAAAGGATAAGGTCTTTGCCGCCAACCCACTCCCCAGGTTTCCCGTGATAGACGAACTTGATAGTTGGCGGCACTTTCATCCATATCTCGCCGGTAGCCATTGCCACAGCGATATCAGTCGACCCCATACCTGTGGCAAATGCCCCTAAAGCCCCGTATGTGCAGGTATGAGAATCAGCACCAATAACTACCTCTCCGGGCAAGACCAAGCCTTGCTCAGGTAAAAGTACATGTTCAATGCCCATTCGCCCAACTTCAAAATAGATTAAATCGTGCTCCCGAGCAAACTCACGCATCGTCTTGGCCTGTTCAGCAGAGGGTATGTCCTTATTGGGACAAAAATGGTCGGGGACCATCACTATCTTTTCGGGGTCAAAGACTTTGCTAACTCCCAGTCGTTGGAACTCCTTTATAGCTAGTGGAGCGGTAACATCATTTGACAATACTAAATCGACCCTGACATTTATGAACTCGCCAGGGTTGACTTTGTCCCTACCTGAATGAGCAGCTAAAATCTTCTCAGCTAAAGTCAAAGCACAACTTCCTCTAATTCTTACTTCATCCTCGAATTTTCGGAATCATCAATATACCCGTTGCGATGAGAGCGACAAGGAATGATACCAGGTACATACCGGCACCGGCGGCTAGACCTACAGATGCCGTAACCCAGATAGTGGCTGCAGTAGTCAAGCCAGCCACCCTATCTGCGGTACGGAAGATAACCCCAGCACCGATGAAACCAATCCCAGCCACTACCCCGGCGGCAACCCGTGAGGGGTCTACTCCATCACCAAAACCGAAAATCGAAGCCACTGTAAAAAGAGCAGTTCCCAGGGCAATTAAGGAGTGCGTGCGCAGTCCAGCCGGCTTCTTAGCCCGCTCTCGCTGATAGCCGATACCAGCCCCAAGAGCCGTTGCCAGAAGCAAGCGTAAAATGATTTCTAGCTCTGGATTCATCGAAATTTCTCATTCGTGTCTTGCTTTCCTAGCTGCCAGGAGACGATTCAGTGCATTTATATAGGCTTTAGCGCTAGCAACCATAATATCGGTGGAAGCACCGCGCCCTGTATAAGTCACTCCACCGCTTTCGATTCTTATCAGCACCTCCCCAATAGCATCAATGCCTTCGGTCACCGATTTCACGGTGAACTCAGTAAGCTCATTCGGTATTCTAACTATACGATTGATAGCTTTATATACAGCATCTACTGGCCCGGTACCCAACGCAGCATCTGCCAGAGTTTGACCGTCAGGAGCGATGAGCCTTACTGTAGCTGTGGGAATACTATGGTCACCACAGGAAACCTCGACATGGTCAAGATGGTAAACCTCAGAGACAGTGCGCAATTCCTCAGCTATCAGAGACTCGATATCCCGGTCAGTGACCTCACGTTTTTTACCAGACAGTTCTTTAAAGGCCTGGAAAGCACGGCTAAGAGCTTCTTCATCCAGTATATAGCCAAGTTCAGCCAACCGTTCCTTGAAAGCATGTCGACCGCTTAGCTTGCCCAAGACAAGGCTGCTGGCTGGAATACCAACTGACCTTGGGTCCATAATCTCATAAGTAATCGCCTTCTTAATCACCCCATCCTGGTGAATACCCGATTGATGACGGAAGGCATTGATACCGATGATAGCCTTGTTGGGCTGGACTATGAAACCCGTAAGCTCGCTTACCAGCCGGCTTGTTTTATAAATCTGTGTGGTATCAACATTTGTAGTCAGGTTGAAAAAATCACTTCGGGTTTTAAGTGCCATGACAATCTCTTCCAGGGAAGCATTGCCGGCTCGTTCACCAATTCCGTTAATAGTACATTCAACCTGTCTAGCTCCTCTTCGTATCGCCTCAAGGCTATTAGCTACTGCCAATCCCAAATCATTGTGGCAATGAATGCTAACTACAGCTTTGTTAATATTGGGCACATTCTTGAAGATGCCTTCAATTAAATCGCCAAACTCCTGGGGAATAGCATAGCCCACGGTATCTGGAATATTCACTGTAGTTGCTCCAGCTCCAATTACCGCCTCCAGTATCTGGTAAATATATGCGGGTTCAGTGCGGCTGGCATCCATAGGCGAGAATTCTACATCCTCTGCATATCTCTTAGCTCGAGCTACCATATCGCGAGAAATTTCCAAAATTTCCTCACGGCTCTTCTTAAGCTGATAAAGAAGATGAATATCCGAGGCTGAGAGAAAAACATGAATCCTGGGGCTTTTAGCCTCCTTTATTGCCTCCCATGCCCTATCTATAGCTTCAGCATTGGCATGAGCCAAAGCACAGACAGTTGAGCCCTGGATTTCCTTAGCGATGAGCTGAACTGCCTCAAAATCGCCGGGCGAGCTTATGGGAAAGCCAGCTTCAATAACATCAACACCAAGCTTCTCCAACTGCTTGGCAATCTCTAGCTTCTCTCGGGTGCTCAAGCCAGCTCCAGCCGCCTGTTCCCCATCCCGCAGAGTAGTATCAAAGATAATAATTCTATCCATATAGTCTATTCCCAATATATGCCATACGCATGCTTATCACTTCAACCACGGCATCATTTTCCTGAGCTTCTTGCCAACAACTTCAATCTCGTGTTCAGCATCCTGCCGTCTCAGGGCATTGTAGACAGGGCGCCCCGCCTGGTTCTCCAAAATCCATTCTTTGGCAAAGCTGCCATCCTGAATTTCAGCCAGAATCTGTTGCATCTCATCTTTGACCATATCATCTATAACTCGTGGTCCCCGGGTATAGTCGCCATACTCAGCAGTATCACTCACTGAGTAGCGCATATAGCTCAAGCCACCTTGATACATAAGGTCAACGATAAGCTTAAGTTCATGGAAGCACTCGAAATAGGCAATCTCTGGCTGGTAGCCAGCTTCGACAAGTGTTTCAAATCCTGCCTTAACCAAGGAAGTAACTCCACCACAGAGCACCGTCT
This sequence comes from Dehalococcoidia bacterium, assembly GCA_007280145.1. Taxonomy (GTDB): domain Bacteria; phylum Chloroflexota; class Dehalococcoidia; order GIF9; family UBA5629; genus QYPU01. Next base: position 6,520 of record QYPU01000042.1, read on the forward strand.
GTTCACCAAAAAGGTCGGTCTCAGTTTCCTCGGCGAAGGTAGTTTCCAAAACACCAGCTCGAGCACAGCCAATGCCCTTAGCATAGGCTAAGGCAATATCCTTCGCCTTGCCTGAGGCATCCTGGTGGACTGCCACAAGAGCCGGAGCTCCTGAGCCTTCGGTGTAAAGCTGCCGCAACATATGTCCTGGGCACTTGGGAGCAATCATAGTAACATCCACATCAGAAGATGGCACTATTTGCCCGAAATGAATATTAAAGCCGTGGGCGAACATCAGCATTTTGCCTACCGATAGCTCCTTTTTAATTGATTCATGGTAGATCACAGATTGCAAAGTATCCGGGGCAAGCATAACAATTATATTTGCCTCCCTGGCTACTTCAGCAGCGTCGGTCACTTTAAAACCGGCCTTCTGGGCGTTTTTCCAGCCTTCAGTGTCTCTGGCTTCAGCAACAATTACCTGACAGCCACTGTCTCTTAAGTTCTGAGCATGGGCATGCCCTTGACTGCCAAAACCGATGATGCCAATTGTCTTTCCTTTAAGCAAGTCAAAATTAGCATCCTTGTCGTAATAAATTTTAGCCATAATACCTCCCTTCAAATTTTCCTAACCGACCTGCCGGATTTGAGTATTTCTGTACTATTACCAGTCTGGTGGGCTTTCAGCTTCTGAGGATAGCGGTTTCGATGGTTGCTCTGGCATCCTTATCTCCTCTACCAGCAGCGGGGCAACGCTACCACGAGGCAGGGCAATGCGACCAGTTCTAGCCATCTCCTTAATGCCAAAGCCACGCAGAAGCTCCAGCAAGGAATCAACTTTTTCCTCGTCCCCAGTAACCTCTACTATCACGGAATCGGCAGAAACATCAACTATATTAGCTCTGAAAATGTCTACAATCTGGATGATTTCACTTCTGGTGGAAGCAGTAGTCTTGACCTTAAGCAAGGCTAACTCGCGAGCCACAGGGTTATTGTTAGTTATGTCAACTATCTTAACTACCTCGATAACCTTGTCTAGCTGTTTCCTGACTTGCTCTATTTTGGCATCGTCGCCGTGTACCACAAAAGTCATCCGGGATAAGTTGGGTTGCTCAGTGTGTCCAACAGCGATGCTATCGATATTGAAGTTACGCCGACGTAAAAGACTGGACACCCGGTTTAGAACTCCAGGTTTGTCCTCTACTAAAGCAACCAAAATATGCTCTGCTGTAGCCACTGCCCTCGCCTCCATCTTATTTTCTTCTAGTCTTACTAGCTTGAAGGGGTCACTATCTCCGGCTTTGGCATTTCAATAGCCTGGACCAGAGTCGCCCCCGGTGGTACTATGGGGAAAACATTCTCCTCAGGCTCAACAACAAAGTCAATCAAGAACGGGCCTTGATGTTCCATTGCCTTCTCTATAGCTGAGGTCACCTCTCTTTTATCTTTCACTCTCAGTGCGGGAAGGCCATAAGCTTCCGCAATCTTGACAAAGTCTGGGCCTGAAAGCTGCGTGTGAACATAGCGACGTTTATAAAATAGTTCCTGCCATTGCCTCACCATCCCCAAGTAGCCATTGTTGATAATAGCTATTTTGACATCGATGTTTTCCTGGACTATCGTAGCTAATTCCTGTATAGTCATCTGGAAGCCACCATCACCAGCGATGCACCAAACCGTTTCGTCAGGACGGCCGACCTTTGCCCCAACAGCCCCAGGAAGCTCAAAACCCATGGTGCCTAAGCCGCCTGAGGAAATTAAGCCATTTGGTTTATCATAAAAGAAAAATTGAGCCGCCCACATCTGGTTCTGGCCGACACCAGTAACTATAATAGCATTACCCTGGGTAACTTCATAAATCTGGCGAATAACGTATTGAGGCAAGAGCCCCTCACTATCCCTAATTTCTATTGCCGGGTGTTCTTGTCGCCATTGGTCCAGTTGATTAAACCAGTCTATATGGTCGCGTGGCACAATCTGCTTATTTAGCGCTTCAAGGATATTTTTGACATCACCAACAATCGGCACATCCACTCGCACATTCTTACCTATCTCAGCCGGGTCAATATCAATATGGATAACACTAGCTCGTGGCGCAAAGGCACTAACTATCCCGGTAGCCCTGTCATCAAACCTCATTCCAATAGCAATAATGACATCAGCATTATCTACAGCCTTGTTAGCGTAAGCCATGCCATGCATTCCTAACATCCCAAAGCTTAATACATGAGTCTCCGGGAAACAGCCGATGCCAAGCAGGGTGGTAATCACTGGTATCTGTGCTTTCTCAGCCAGCTCTCTAAGCTCAGCGAAAGCCTGTGAAATTATTACCCCTCTGCCAGCAATAATGATGGGACGCACAGCCCCGTTCGTCATTTCAGCCGCTCTCTTAATTTGGGCTGGGTGCCCGAAGAGCGTCGGCTTATAACCAGGCAGATCAACTTTCTCTGGATAGACAAATTCTGCCTCCTGCTGGAAAACATCACGTGGAATATCAATCAGAACCGGGCCTGGCTTGCCAGCCTGGGCAATATAGAAAGCTTCTTTAACTACCCTGGCTAGTTCTCCAACATCAAGGACGAGGTGATTATGCTTGGTAATAGGAAGAGTAATACCAGTGATATCTATCTCTTGAAAAGCATCTTTGCCAATGAAAGGTGTAGCTACCTGGCCAGTGATAGCTACTATCGGAGACGAATCAAGGCAGGCATTAGCAATTCCAGTCACCAAGTTAGTAGCCCCTGGCCCTGAGGTGGCTAGACATACCCCTGCTTTCCCCGTAGCTCGGGCATAGCTATCAGCAGCATGGGCTGCACATTGCTCATGACGGACTAAAATGTGTCTTAGCTGTGGATACTGCGGGAGGGTGTCATACAACGGCAGCACAGTACCACCTGGATAGCCGAAAATAACCTCTACTCCTTCTTTAATTAAACTCTCACACAGAATCTGGGCACCGGTCTTCTTCATTGACATCCCCTACTTTACAAATACTGCTCCGCTATTGGCTGAGCTTACTGCTTCAGCATAGCGCTTAAGATAACCTTCCTTCACCTTCGGCTCAAATTTGGGCAACCGGGCTAGCCGCTTGCTTATCTCCACCTCATCTATCTCTATATTAAGCTTACGAGCTGGAATATCAATCTTAATGATATCACCATCTTGCACCGCAGCGATAGGACCGCCACTGGCTGCCTCAGGTGAAACATGGCCAATAGCTGCTCCGCGAGTAGCGCCAGAGAAACGTCCGTCAGTGATAAGAGCCACTTCTTTATCCATACCCATCCCACTAAGAAGCGAAGTTGGGGTTAGCATCTCACGCATACCCGGCCCTCCCTTCGGTCCCTCATAACGAATAACAACTATTTCCCCAGACTTGATTTTCCCCTTCATTATCGCCGTAGTAGCCGCTTCTTCATCATCAAAAACTCGAGCTGGCCCCTGATGGACAAGCATTTCGGGAGCTACAGCAGCGCTTTTTACCACACCACCTTCAGGAGCCAAGTTCCCAAAAAGGATAGCCAGACCACCTGTAGACGAATAAGGGTCAGAGACTGAACGTATTATCTCTCGGTTTTTAACCTTAGCTCCCCCTATAACCTCAGACAATGATTTTCCCAAGACTGTACTTGCCTTTAAGTTTAAGAGGCTGGATATCTCTTGCATAACCGCTGAAATACCACCAGCTAAGTCTAAGTCTTCAATATGATAATCGCTTGCTGGACTTATTTTACAGATATGAGGGATGCGCTGGCTTACCTCGTTCACCAAAGACAGAGGAAAACCGACGCCTGCTTCATGAGCTATCGCCATAAGATGCAGCACCGAATTTGTGCTGCCACCCAAAGCCATGTCAACAGCGAAAGCATTATAGACAGATTCCTTAGTGATAATAGCCCTGGGCAAAAGATTCTGAGACAAAACAGACATGACTTGCTGCCCGGCTTCATATGCTAGGCTGGTTCGCCGTGCATCTACTGCTGGGATTGTTCCATTACCTGGTAAAGCCATTCCTAAAGTCTCAGTTAGACAGTTCATAGTATTGGCGGTAAACATGCCAGAACAGCTACCACAACCCGGGCAGGCAACCCTCTCCAGCTCATCTAACTCAGTCTCGGTCATTTCTCCCTTGGCCACTTTGCCTACAGCCATAAACACCGAGTTAAGGTCAACGGCCTTGTTTTGCCCGTCTTGATTCAGACGACCGGCTAACATAGGGCCACCACTTATAAAGATAGCAGGTCTATTCAGTCTCACGGCTGCCATCAACATTCCCGGCACCACCTTATCACAGTTAGGAATGAAGACTAAGGCATCAAAGGCATGGGCTTCAACTAGAATTTCCACCGAGTCCGCAATAAGTTCCCTGCTGGGGAGGCTATACTTCATACCAGGATGATTCATAGCAATACCATCGCAAACAGCTATGGTATTGACCTCGAAGGGTACGCCACCGCAGCTCCTCACTCCATCTTTTACCGCTTGGGCGATAGTTTCTAAATGTAAATGACCCGGCACGACCTCATTAAAACTGTTGATAACACCAATAAAAGGCTTAGCAAAGTCCCCATCACAAACACCCAAAGCCCTGAGCAAAGCTCGATGTGGTGCCCGCTCAATCCCCTTTTTTATGCTATCACTCAACATTATTTAATTAAACCCCCCAAATCTAAAAGCCGTCCCTTCTCAGGGACGGAGAAAAACACTCTAGGCCATGCTAGTAAACTAGCATAGGAGCTATTTATTGTCAAGCGGAGTTGTTTCTAGACTATGTATCTTTTGCAGACGCCGTAAGTGTCTGCCATCTTCAAAGGTGGTAGAAAGGTAAATTTTTACAATATCCAGAGCCATATATTGCTCAACTGTATCTCCACCCAGGCATAAAATATTAGCATCATTATGCTGGCGAGCCCGCTGAGCGCTTAAAGTATCATAACATAGAGCAGCTCTTATACCTCTCACCTTATTAGCAGCTATGCTCATACCTATGCCAGTACCGCAAAGCAAAATCCCGTGGTCCAATTTTCCTGAAGCTACTGCTTCAGCTACTCTTTGAGCAATATCGGGGTAGTCTACGGGCTCAGTACTATAACAACCAAAGTCCTGATAATCATAACCTAGCTCTGTAAGGAGACCTATAATGGTTTGTTTGAGCTTTAAACCACGATGGTCACAACCCAAAGCAATATGCATTCTTACCTGCCTCTTTAACATATTCTTGGCATACCCTTTTGACCTCATCTTCAGGGACGATACCTCGACGTAAAATCACAGGTGTCTCCCCGGTTACATCAACCACTGTAGACTCCAATCCACCAGGGCAATCCCCTCCATCGATAATCAAGTCAACCTCACTGCCTAGCTGTGCTTTAACCTCCTGAGCCGTTACAGCACTAGGTCTATCGCTAATATTAGCACTAGTTCCAATAATAGGTATCCCTAACCTCCGAATAATAGTACAGGGCACAATATGGTTGGGGATTCGTATTGCCACCTTATTACCGCCAGCAGTGATGCTATCAGAAAGTGAGGTTGCTTTAGGCAGAACCAAAGTTAGCCCACCAGGCCAAAAATATCTCATCAAAATCTGAGCAATCTCAGAAACTGAGTCAACCACAGCAGCGACTTGTGTTGCATCAGCCAATAGAATCGGCAAGGGCAAGTGATGGGAACGCTGCTTCACCTTATAAACTCTCTCTGTAGCCTTACTATTAAAAGCGTCAGCTCCCAGTCCATAGACTGTGTCCGTGGGGAAAGCAACAATGCCACCAGCCTTGATAATTTCGGTAGCCCTGTCAATTTGCAAAGCTATTTGCGCGGATAGATTGTCTGCTTTCGAAGTATTCTGCACCACAGGAGATTACTCTATGCCAAAATTGTCTACTAAAAATGCTTCAATGACTGGTCCAACACCAGGATATTCCCATATGTACTCATGCCCTGGCGCCTTCAATCCCAAATTAAAATCATAAGAGCCAAAAACAAGAACCGCCCTGGTTATCATCCAGTCAATAGGTGTAAAAGAAGGAGCATGGCCAATCACAAATAACTTTACACAATTAACTTTGAGCAACGTCATAAGGTCTCTTTTGGCAAGAGTATCAACCCCAATCCCACTATCGTTTATCACCAATGACTGACCAACTTCAGGTGCTTGATACCAGAAGGGACAGCCCACCTGAATAGAATATATTTTAGGATTATTTTCCAGATATTTAGCTACCTCACTAGTAAAAGCAGCACCATTGCTTTGACCAGTTATTATTATCTTTAGGCCAGTAACTTGCTGGGTCAAAAAATCAATTTCAGCAGCCAATTCCTTTGCCTTCGACGGATAATGTGTTAGGTATTCTTTAAATTCAAAAAGATAGTTCCATAATCCACTACCAGTACGTACGTCATCAACTATGCAATACCTATACCCCAGCTCAGTCAGTTTAGCCTCAATCCCGGCCAGACAGCTTTGCCCTTGGTAATCGGCAGACACTGGTTCTTTCCCCCAACCACCAGGATTACAAAAGATAGCAAAGTCGCTATTCCTAACACTATAGTAAGTATTAAGCAGCTTGGTAACAAACCGTTCCTGAGCATCCCGGCTCGCTCCAACTATTTCCTCAGCCAATTGCCAGGCTTGCTGCTCAATAGCATCCATAGATTCGAAGTCAAGCGCTGCTAAATTTACATCTTCACTATGAGTACTAGCAAAATGAGCTACGAAGGCAATGAGGCAGACAAACAAAACTAGTGCCACCCCACATTTACATAGCCAGAATGCACGAAAATGTCTGCACTTATGCATTAGCTAACCACCTATGACAGACTCCACTGATATTTTATACCTTTATGAAAAAAATGCCTAGTTTCAAAGGTAGGGATGGTGTAGTATACCTTGTCGGGCTATGATATACTTTTAGTCAAAGCAAGAAATGAACGATAAGGTAGATAGCCATCGTGTAACTGCCAGTGATGATGTCGAGGTCTCGACTTACCTGGAAATCGCCAAGGAGCTTCATGGCGAGCAAACTGCATCTCAGCCAGAGGTAACATCTGCCGCGGCACGGGAGACGATAGCCATCATTGATTTTGGCTCCCAATACAGTCGTCTAATTGCCCGGCGGGTTCGCGAATGTAATGTTTACTGTGAACTAATCCCCTATGATACACCTTGGGAAAAGATAGCCTCGCTCCGACCTAAAGGCTTTATTTTGTCTGGGGGACCAGCTAGCGTATATGAGCCAGGAGCACCCTTAGCTCCAGTGCACATTTATGACAGCCACTTGCCAATCTTGGGTATCTGTTACGGGATGCAAGCTCTTGCTCACCAGCTAGGTGGCCAGGTAACTTCAGCAACTAAGCATGAGTATGGTCAATCTATCCTGCACATAAGTGATGAAGACTCACCACTCCTTATTGGCTTGCCATCTTCGTTACCAGTATGGATGAGCCATGGTGACCAAGTAATTGAAATGCCACCTGGTTTCAAATCGTTGGCTTACACTGAGAATTCGCCTGCCGCACTCATAGGCAAGGACAATAACATTTTTGGCCTTCAGTTTCACCCTGAAGTAGTTCATACCCCGCAGGGGAAAACCATAATCCAGAATTTCCTCTACCAGGTATGCGGTTGTCAAGGCAATTGGACACCAGCTAACTTTGCAAATGAAAGCATAAACACAATTAAACAACAAGTAAAAGGAGGTAAGGTCATTTGTGCCCTTTCTGGCGGTGTCGATTCAGCAGTGGCAGCCACGCTCGTTCACCAAGCTATCGGCAACCAATTAACTTGCATATTTGTCAATAACGGATTATTGCGCCGTGAGGAGCCGGAGCGAGCCCTCAACACCTTCCGGAATAACCTGAAAATGAATGTAGTCTATGCTGATGCTTCCGAAAGATTCCTTAGTCAATTAAAGGGAGTAATTGACCCTGAAACAAAGCGCCGTCGAGTGGGCAAGGAATTCATTAGAGTATTCGAAGACGAGGCAGCCAAGCTAGGCAAGGTCGATTTCTTGGCTCAAGGCACTCTCTATCCTGATGTTATCGAAAGTAGCTCTACAGAAAGTAAGGCTTCCTCCAGAATAAAAAGTCATCATAATGTTGGTGGTCTACCTGCCAAAATGTCACTCACCTTAATCGAACCACTGCGTTATCTATTTAAAGACGAGGTTCGCGAAGTGGGGCTATCGTTAGGATTACCCGAGGATATGATATGGCGTCAGCCTTTCCCTGGGCCGGGGCTGGCCATCCGCATCATTGGGGAAGTAACCAAGGAACGTCTGGAGATACTCCGGGCCGCTGATTGGGTAGTGATGAACGAAATTAAAAAGGCAAAACTTTACCGCCAGCTATGGCAAACCTTCGCTATCCTTACTGATGTTAAGAGCGTCGGTGTCATGGGAGATTACCGGACTTATGGCTACCTGATAGCTGTACGTGCCGTGACTAGCCAGGATGCTATGACTGCTGACTGGGCACGTCTCCCTTATGACCTTCTCGCCCGCATCTCCAACCGCATCGTCAACGAGGTACCCGGTGTCAATCGGGTGGTCTATGACATCACCAGCAAGCCACCATCAACTATAGAGTGGGAATAGAGCCCTATTCAGCAGGTAAATCGCAGACTGTTTAGCAACCCTACCTGTCATTGCGAACCTTTCACTATCGCTAAGTCAAAATCTAGAAGCCAAAAGCCAAAATGGCAAGCAAAATTTGAAAAGAAAATATTCAAAAAGAGGAAGTACTATATTATGAATATAAATCAAAAACAGGAAAAGGAAAAACGGTGGATGTTGGGGTTCCTGGGTTTCTTAGGATTTCTGGGATTTCCGGCGTTTGCATCACATGAACCTTGGTTGCTGTTTAACTTCTGCCTATTCGCTCTCTTTTCGTATTTCGTGTATCTTAAAAAGGAACTCAAATATTTGGGTATTCTTGGGGTAATAGGTTTGATTGTAGCAATGCTTGGAGTTGTAGGACTAATTACAGTATAGAAAATAATGCCACTGCTCCGCCCGACTCTGTAGCCCTCCACCATCGCTCAGGGTGACAAGTAAACATTCTCAAATCACGGCAAGATAATTGTAGTATGAAAGAGATAAACACAAGCTTTCATTCCGGCTGGCTAATTGCTATTCTAACCTTCCCGGGCATTATTGTTCATGAATGGGCTCACAAGTTTTTCTGTGACCGTGCCAATGTTCCGGTCTACAAGACATGCTATTTTAGACTAGGTAATCCCGCGGGATATGTTGTCCATGGTTCAGTAGATAGCTATAGAAAAGCTCTCATAATTAGCACTGCCCCTTTCATAATAAACACATCAATCGCCCTGCTCATATTTCTAATCGCTATCGATGCTTCTCCAGGAATAATCACCTACCTGCTTTATTGGTTAGGCATATCTGTAGCGATGCATTCCTTTCCAAGCAGTGGGGATGCTGACAGCTTATGGAGTCATACAAAAACAGCTTGGAGAAGTAACCCGTTGGCTCTATTTGGCTTTCCAGTCGTTGGTTTGATGAAGCTGGCAGCAATGCTCAGTGCCCTTTGGTTTGACTTACTGTATGCTGTTGGCTTGCTGGTCTTAATCGCTTTCCTGTCCAAGGGAGACGCTTTATTTTAAGACACCAATAATAGCTGGCAGAATTTTAGCAGCCAGCTTCTCACAGAAAATAGGTAATAGCATCACTGAATAATTGAACGCGTTGCCGAGTTGACAATAGCTCACCAATCGAGCTATACTTTAAGATAGATGGTTGGAACATACTTTCATAATTGACTGCAAGTTTCGACTTGGTATATACTGAATAGCTTGGTATGTACCAAGCTATTTTGCACTTTAAAAAGTAAATAGTTTTGTGTTCAGGCTGATGTAGGTCAAAGAGAAAAGGGCACAGGGTGGATGCCTTGGCGTTAGTAGCCGAAGACGGGCGTGGCAAGACTGCGAGAAGCCTCGGTGAGCTGTCTAGCAAGCCTAGCCGAGGATACCCTAACAGGATAACCTGCCTGGGCAAAACCCAGGCTCTCGCGAAAGCGAGGGGGAACCAGGGGAACTGAAACATCTAAGTACCCTGAGGAAAAGAAATCGAATGAGATTCCCGGAGTAGTGGCGAACGAAAGGGGAAAAGCCTAAACTTAAGCGGCTTAGTGGCCTTGGGGCCTATGCCATTTAAGGGTTGCAAGACACAAGAGACAGAACCCAAGAGCTGTCACAGAGTTACAAAACTTTCGCCTAGTCGAAGGCTTCTGGAAAGGGCAACCATAGAGGGTGATAGTCCCGTAGACGAAAGGAGGAAGTCTCTGCTTGTTGTTCTTAAGTACCACGGGACACGAGAAATCCTGTGGGAATCTGGGGTGACCACACTCCAAGGCTAAATACTACTAACGACCGATAGTGAACCAGTACCGTGAGGGAAAGGTGAAA
>QYPU01000065.1 GCA_007280145.1 Dehalococcoidia bacterium
GTGGCTCCAAGCATGATAAGAACATAAGAGAATTCAGCATTAATTGCGAAGGAATTCACATCGGCAGGCCATTCCGCGACGTCTCCGGCATACTGTCAGGCAATCTTACCCATTTCCGACCGGAAGAAATCGAGCGGGTAGCCGACCTATTCTCTGAAGAGGAGGAGGTTGCTTTGTCAACCAAAAGCTGAATACGGTCGCTCGGGGGCATTATTGTCAGTCATGGTGGCAACTAATGGACACCAAGGCGCGGATATGCAGGGCGATTGTGCAGGTGACACGATGGTACTCAGGGGAATTTGAGAAGTCATGAAAATCAGCGAGGAACAACTGATTCAGGATAGGGTAAGAGAGCTCCGAGAGAATACGGACTTTACATCCACTCTCTTTGAGAGTCTAGTAGGATACGCCATTATCGCCGCCGATTTTGACGGTAACATAATTGCCTATAACAACGGTGCCCGTCAAATCTATGGCTATACGCCGGAGGAGATTATCGGCAAACAAAACATCGAGATATTCTTCACTGAAGACTTTATTAAATCTGGAAAGCTACAGCATATCATTGTCGGCCTTATTGCGAAAGACCAGTTCTCTTATGAAGGAGAAAAGGTCAGGAAGAATGGTGCCACATTTCCAGCCCAGGTTCTATTCACCCTGACAAGGCACAAAGACGGCAGCGTAGCTGGCTTTGTGGAGATAGTGGAAGACCTTACTCAGCGCAAGCAAACTGAATTAAGTTTGCGAAATATTATAACTAGTAGCATTGATGGTATCGTCATTGTAGACCAGAAGGGACTAATACGTTTTTTCAATCCGTCCTTTGGATCTCTCTTTGGGCGCAAGGCGGAGGACCTTTTGGGTAGCATGTTCGGGTTTCCTCTAGTATCAGGTGAGACAACGGAGATTGAGATTGTTCGCAAAAGATCAGAGAAAACCTCGATAGACACACGCACAGTGGAAATACGCGTGGTGCAAATAAACTGGGAGAAGGAAAACGCATACCTGGCATTGATGCAGGACATCACAGAGCGCAAGAAGGTGGAGGAGGAACGGAGCAAACTCGAACGTATGAAAACTGAATTCATTTCAAATATCTCACACGAGCTCCGCACCCCACTCCAGTCAATTAAGGGGTTTGCCAAGTTGATGCTCCAGGGAAAGGTGCCTGACCCTGAGACGCAAAAGGAATTCCTGACCATTATTGATAGCCAGAGTGAGAATCTAACCAGACTGATCGAAAGCTTGCTTGATATGTCGCGCATCGAATCCTGCCGTTTTGAGATTCAAAAGGCACGCCTATCGGTAAAGGACCTAATCGAAAACGCAGTAGGCGAGCTTTACAGTCTGACCAATCAGAGGGGCATCAGAATCCATGAAAACATACCGGCAACGCTGCCCGAGATAAAAGCAGATGGGGAAAGGCTGCGGCAGGTGATGGTCAATCTATTCAGCAACGCCATCAAGTTCAGCCACGATGGTGGCAGCATCACGGTGAGTGCTGACGCTAAGGATAACGAGCTGCTGGTACAGGTCACCGACTATGGTATTGGTATTTCTGAAGATGTTATGGAACACCTCTTTGAAAGGTTCTACCAAGGCAATGGCTCAATGACGCGCAGTGCTGGTGGCAGCGGGCTTGGCCTTTATATCTCAAAGCAGATTATTGAGGCACATGGTGGGGATATCTGGGTGGAGAGCAAGGTAGGGGGAGGCAGCACTTTTAGCTTCACCCTACCTTATGAAAAAAGTCATTCTGAGGGAGCGGAGCAACCGAGGAATCCCGCTCAGGCTAAACTCCGTGAAGGGGAATGGTCTCAAGGTCGGAATGTAAAAGTTTAAGATAAAAATGCAAAATGACAGACTAAAATTCAAAGAGCAAGAAATAATGTTTACATTTTTATTTGTCATTTTAACTTATGACTTTCAAATTTTAAGTTGGATAGCGAAGGGCTTAGAATGAGAGCAGGTTGTGCCGGGGTAGGATGGCATTTTTTGAAATAGGGAGGTGATTTTCATGGATAAGAAGGTTTTGGTTATAGAGGATGACCCAGGCACTTTGAGGTTTGTAGAGTACACCTTGGAACAGGAAGGCTACCAGGTGCTTTCAGTGACAAATGGGCTAGAAGGGCTGAAGAAAGCACAAGATGAGTGTCCCGACCTCATCATCCTGGACATCATGCTGCCAGGTTTGGATGGGTACGAAGTCTGTCGTCGGTTGCGGCAGATACCCGAGACAGCTATCTTGCCCATTCTCATAATGTCAGCCAAAGCCCGCCAGGAGGATAAGGATGTCGGGCTCAAGAAAGGAGCCGATGACTACCTGGCCAAGCCGGTTGCTCCAGCAGAGATGTTGGCTAAGGTAGAGACTCTGCTTACTAGCACAGCCCAGATCATCTGCGCGACATCTGAGCAGTGACCTGTACAGTCAGGTGTACCCAGAATCGAGCACCCTAAGGCAGAATGGGATACATAGGTGTGACAATGGATACGGCTATCAAGGATTCATCAAAAGAGAGCCTTCACGAAATACTTGTCAGAACAGGGATGATTGCCGGTGAGCAGATGCAAGACGCCCTGCAAATTGCTCGCAAGGATGACAAGACGGTTGAGCAGGTTCTTATTGAAAAAGAGCTGCTTACCTCTCACGACGTGGCAGCAGCCGTCAGCCTTCAATTGAGGGTGCCACTAATCGACCTCAAGAGCCACAGGGTTCATAGAGAAGCGCTGAGGCTGGTCCCTGAGAAACTGGCTAGAAAGTATAATGTTCTGCCGCTGGATATTATCGGTGGCTCCCTAATCGTGGTGATGGGGAATACCATGGACGTGCAGGCCATTGATGACATCAGTGCAGTGTCAAAGATGCGCATCGAGACGATGATGGCGGTCGCAGACGATATCCGCAACGCCATTGACCGCAACTATACGGCCACGACCAAAATCGAGGATGAAAGTGCCACATCGGCGGCTCCGGCTGCGGAGGAAGAGGCAGGACCAGAGGAGCTCATCGCTGCGGAGGCTGAAGCACCGGCACTCCGCCATCTTAATCTGATCATTCAACAGGCGATGAGGGCTCGAGCCTCAGATATTCACCTCAAGCCGCGGGAAGACAGTCTCCAGGTTCGGTTCCGCATTGACGGTGTCTTGCACGATGCGATGTCCCTGCCTCTGAACATCCGCGGTGCCCTCATGTCCAGGTTGAAGATTGTGGGCGGTATGAACATCGCCGAGCGAAGGCGGCCCCAGGACGGGCGGTTCTCAGTTCACATTGACGATGTGGACATAGATGTGCGTGTCGCCTGTGGCAATACCGTGCGCGGCGAAATGGCGGTGCTGCGTCTGCTGCCCCAGTCTGCTCCCATGCTCGACCTGGCGAGGCTGGGCCTTTCGCCCAGCATACTTGAAAGGTATCAGCGTATGCTTAAGCTGCCCTTTGGCATGATTCTGTTTGGAGGTCCCACCGGCTCCGGGAAAACTACCACGCTTTACGCTTCCATTAACCAGCTAAACCAGACGGAGTCCAATATCATGACAATCGAGGACCCCGTGGAATACCATTTTGCAGACATCAGCCAGTTCCAGGTTAATCCCAAGGCTGGTATCGATTTCGCCAACAGTCTTCGAGCCTTCATGCGGCTTGACCCGGACGTCATTTTGGTGGGCGAGATACGAGATACCGAAACAGCCAGGATAGCAACTCAGGCAGCTCTTACCGGCCATCTCGTCTTTTCCTCAGTCCACGCCAACGATGCTGTCAGCGTTATACTGCGACTGCAGGACCTAGGTGTCGAGCCTTTTTTCATCTGCTCAGCTCTCGCTGGTACCGTTTCACAGCGGATCCTTCGGCGCATCTGCCCCCACTGCCAGGCACCTTACGAGCCAACCACGGAAGAGCGAATGGCTTATCAGGAAGAAATGGGTGAGCCGCCACCTCAATTGTACAATGGGGCGGGATGCAATTTCTGCGCTGATACTGGATACTTGGGGCGAGTCGGCCTATTTGAGCTTTTTGTGCTAACCGAGGAGGCCAAACAGCTATTCATTGACGGTGCCACGGCAGGCCGACTCCGTGAGCAGGCAATCAAGGATGGCATGGTGCCCTTAATGCACGACGGCATGCTCAAGGTGAAAGAGGGCATCACTACAATCTCCGAGGTGCTTCGCAATGTGTTCTCTGTTGACCACCAAGATATGCACTTCATTAGTAAACAAAGCTAGAGCAACAAAGTACTACTCCCTTAATACCAGCACATTTGAGACGCAAAGTGTGCTCTGCAAGGAATAGATAGGCCAAGTACTTGAAAAAGTCACCAGTTGCGATTCAGCAGCAGTGGGGCTAAAATTTGGATGATGCACAAATATCTCTACTTGGCCCTGGCACTGCTTCTGCTTGTTCCAGGCTGTGCTGGAGAATCAGAGCCTACTGCTATCCCGCCACCAGCGGCAGATTTCACAGCCAGCCCCGACGAAGGGCTAGCCCCCTTGACTGTTACCTTCACTGACCTGTCTACAGGTGATATCACTAACTGGCATTGGGACTTCGGCGATGGGCAGTTCAGCAGCGAGCCGGAGCCTGGCCATACTTATACCTTAGATGGAGACTATACCGTATCACTGGCGATAATGGGCCCGGGTGGCAGTGATGTAGAGACAAAAGTTGGTTATATAAAAGTCAGTCATGAGGTTATCAGCTGGGAGGAAGCAGGCAGCTATATCGGCCGGAGCAAAGTAGTAGAGGGAGTTATCGTGGGTACGTACTACCATAAAGAGGGAAAGGGTAAACCTACCTTCCTGGATTTCCATGAACCGTATGAAGGCTATTTCAAATGCGTAATCTGGGGCAGCGATAGGGGGAAGTTTGTAAAGCGGTTCCCGCCCAGTCCGGAAAGTTATTTCCTAAATAAGCAGGTTCAGGTATCTGGCTTGATTGAGGAATACCCCGAAGGTTCGGGGGTCCCAGAGATAATTCTGACCGACCCCTCTCAAATTGAAGTCGTTGGCGAATAAGCAGCTCCACCATCAGCAACCTGCTGAGATAGCATAGACACAATCCCCTGACAGGGACTGCCGCATCCCCTAGCCTTCACTCCTGCCAGGGAAAGGTAATATGACCTGCAACTTCAAACACCTTTGGCATTGGCAAGATGCAATCTTCAGTACTAAAGTACCAGGCACATCGTTACCTATTGGTGATTCACTTAACAGCGCCATGGCGTATACTACTATTGTCATGGTAAGAAAGAAGACGGCTCCACCAAGGCAAGTAGTAATCTAATATGAAAAGTAAAACCATAAGATATTCAGCCCTATTTACAGGATTGCTTTTTCTGCTATCCAGCTTGGTTGCAGCGTGTGGCCAGCCTGCCCTAAGTCTGGCATCACCTCCACCACCTGCACAGCCACCGCCACCTCCAGCTACCGCTAACTCTACTGATAGCCAGTCGCCAGAGCAATTGCCTCCAGTTGACGAGGCAGCAGACGGAGGGGAATGGAACATGGTTGAAACCTTTACCGGTGAAGGTAATGAGACTACGCCACCGTTTCACATATCCGGTACAAAGTGGCGCGTTAGCTGGACGATAGACGCTGAATATCCTGAAAATGCCGTTTTGAAACTCGTTATTTACCCTCAGGATAAACCTTACGCAATCTGGCAAACCGTTTCGCACCAGGGTGGTGATGGCGGCGATGTTACTTACTACATCCCTTATGATGGAGGTAATCGCGATTTCTTTATCAAGGGCATAGCTCGGAATTCGCGCAACTGGACTATCACAGTAGAAGATGACGCGGTTGAAGCATCCCTCTCCCCTGTCCAGATAACTGATATCCATTATAGAGGTACATTCTATCCGAAGGATCCCGAAAACTATATTTGCTTTGAAAGAGTCGAACCTGATGAATATGTAGTCATCAAGAACCTGGGCGACTGCTATCAAGATATGAGCGGTTGGGTGCTGAAAAACATAACCAAGGGGTTTCCGTCGTTCACTTTCCCCTCAGGCTCGGTCTTATCGCCAGGCCAAATCATCCGAGTTTATACAGACGAGGTCTACCCTGAATGCGAAGAGTGGCGTGAATTCGGTACTAAAACCCCGCATTGCACACACTTCTCACCGCTATGGTTCACCTTTTACTACGGCCCCGGTGATATCTGGGATAATGAGGAACCTAATGCAGCCGTGCTATACAATTCCAGAGGAGAGGAAGTATCTAGAAAGAGCTACACAGTCCCAACTCTCAACAAGGTTTCAGAGTGTGAGTGTAAGTAGGCAAGCAAACTTGGATAAGGCAACGTTTAGGAGAATCCTTTTTATAGGACCAGCTCTTCTATTGGCTAGCTCAGTGGTAGCTTGTGGGTTGCTTACACCAAGTCCGCCACCAGCAGCACCACCTACGCCGCCATCTGCACAGCCACCCCCGGTTGCCGAGAGTCAGCCACCGGAGCAATTGCTTCCAGCTGATGAGGCTGCGGATGGTGAGGAATGGAACACGGTTGAAACCTTTACCGGTGAAGGTAATGAGACTACGCCACCGTTTCACATATCAGGTGCAAAGTGGCGCATCACCTGGGCAATAGCTGCTGAATACCCTGAGTACGCTGCTTTTGACCTCTTCGTTCATCCTGAGGGCAGGTATAGTACTCCTACGAAGAAGATTTCGCACTCAGGGGATGGCTCTGGCGATACTGTTTACATCTACGAGGGCGGACGGGACTACTATTTCAAAGTTATTGCTGCTAATTTGCGCAGTTGGGCTATTAGAGTAGAAGATGACACTACTGACGCATCCCCCTCCCCAATTCAAATAACCCGCATTTATTACAAAGGTCGGGACTTTTTCGAGACCGGAAAAAGGCGCTATGAAATAGCTGAAGCTGATGAGGACGAGGAAATCTATTCAGAAATTGAGGCCGATGAGTACGTGGAAATCAAGAACCAGGGTGATTGCTGGCAAAACATAGCGGGCTGGAAACTAAAAAATATATCGAGGGGAGGTCCCTCGTTTATTTTTCCAGTTCACATGCCATGCTCCTGTTCCTGGTACGATGACTGGGAGGATTGCGTTGAAAACTGCCATCCTCCACGCCCTTGTGCGCTAGCTCCACACCAGAGTATCCGGGTTTACACAGGCGAGGTCCATCCTGAGTCAGGAGGCTTTTGCTTTTACTGTGAGCCTGGTGATATTTGGAATAACGAGGTGCCTGATACAGCCGTGCTGTATGATTCAGGAGGAGAGGAGGTAAGCAAAAGTAGCTATATAATCCCGGCTGAAAATGGGGTTTCCTCAAGTGAGTAGTGGCTAGGCATGGATAAGGCAGTGAGCATTCAGCTATAACCTTAATACTATTCCGCTATAATTTTGACCCAGAGGGCTGCTAAAGTATTGCTTTATTTGAATCTTTAGATGTATAATCGAGGTAATATATAGGATAGCACTGAGAGTAAGATTGGAAGCGCCTCAAAGAAGGCAGATAAGAGGAGGGTAATATGCAGCAGACAGGCAGATGCCCGAGTTGCGGTTCGCCAATGGCCCCCGGTCAGCGGTTTTGCGGAGCCTGTGGTGCCCAGTTAAGCGCCAACTGCTCTTACTGCGGGGCGGCCATTAACCCCGGGGCCAGGTTCTGCTTGAATTGTGGGGCACCAGTGGGCGGCGGAGGACCACAACAGCCTCCACAGCCAGGAGGATACCCACAACAGCCAGGAGGAGGATACCCACAACAGCCAGGAGGATATCCGCCACAACAGCCAGGTTGGGGGCAGCCACAACCACCCTGGGGTCAACCGGCAAGAACCGGCCAGCCATCATCACGGCCTATGCTGGTAATGCTGCTAGTCGTCCTCTTGCTTGTCTTTGGTGGCTTTGCCTACTGGGCACTCGCTGCGCCTTCGTGGCTGCCAGCTCTGCCTTTCGGCACCGGGGGCTCTTCCGCCACAGCAGACACCACGCCACCTGTAATCTCGAGTATCGCGGCTTCTGCGTCCGATGGCACTGCTGTTATCAATTGGGTAACTGATGAGCCGGCTAGCACTCAGATTGAGTATGGAACAGATACCGGTTATGGCTTACTCTCGCCTTCGACTCCGCAGCACGACCCTACTTCTGGCACCTCGGCGGGAGTAATTA
>QYPU01000075.1 GCA_007280145.1 Dehalococcoidia bacterium
ACCACAGGAGAAAAGACGCTGTCCCTCTCGTATATTTCACGATGTCCCAAAAGAGCTTCAGCCGATTCCCAGCACGAACTAGGCAACTGAGGCAACCTCTCCCGAACCCCACTCTGCTCAGGAGAAAAGATATTTACGTCCACATAGAGTTTATTAGTTAACTCCAATGCATCTTCCATCTCCAATCCATGTCGAGCGGCCACAGCTAATCCGG
Source organism: Dehalococcoidia bacterium (assembly GCA_007280145.1). GTDB lineage: Bacteria > Chloroflexota > Dehalococcoidia > GIF9 > UBA5629 > QYPU01. The sequence continues at coordinate 215 of QYPU01000075.1, forward strand.
CTAGTAAGAGATGGATGTTAGCCGAACCATCAGGACAGCGAAATTCCACCGTCTGCTCATCCGCAAACTCCGAAGGTTCTCCCTTATCCTGTGGGTTAGCATCTCTGGCCATATTACTAACATTTAACCATCCCAAGGGAACCCTTACCAATACAGACCTGTTCCTATCACCCCAGCATATGTTTGTAGGTGCTTCCTGATGGGGAACCAATCTTAAATAAGAAGTGGGAACTATATTACCAAAAGAAGTTAGAGACGGAGCCAGAGCAAGATAGCCAGCAATAGCCTTTTTGGCTGTATCGCTTAACCGGCTTTCTTTAATCATCATATTCTTACCATCTTTGACTAATCTTGTATGAATATGAAGTCCACTACCAGCATGCCCAGCTAAAATCTTGGGGGCAAAGCTGATTGTTACCCCATACTTATACCCAACCATCCTCAAAATCCACTTGGCAATAACAATTTGATCGGCTGCATCTTCAACAGATACGGGTAGAAACTCAATCTCATGCTGTTCCATCTCCTGGTTTTCTTCACGAATATTGCCTACTTCAGAGTGCCCATATTTTATCTTTCCCCCCGCCTGAGCAATAAGTTGCATAGCCTCACATCTCAGTCCCTCCCATTTAGAAAAAGGGGCTGACTCATGGTAGCCTCTCTGAGCCATAGTCGGATAAAAACGCTGACTATCATAGAGAACATAATACTCTAGCTCTCCCATAGCCTCGAGGGTTAACCCGGTACTGTTCTTCAATACCTGACCAGCCTTTCTAACAATATTCTCTGGAGAGCTTGGTAGTGGAACCCCTTCACTTGTATAGTAAGAACAAAGTATGTCCACTGTGGGAACAGGAGAGAAGGGGTTCACATAGGCAGTCTTATACCGGGGGATAACATATAGATCGCTTGAGGCTGCATCAATATAAGGCAACAGGCTGGAACCGTCTACCCTTTCCCCTATTGATAGCAGGCGATTCAGTTGAGCTTTGCTGCTAACTATAAAATTGAGAGTTTTTAATCTGCCATCCCCACCTGCATACCTGAAGTTCACCCTCTCAATCTCTCTATCCTCAATGAACTTGATAAGGTCTTGTTTAGTGAATTCTTCCGCGGGCTTCTCTAAAAACTGAACTAAATTGTTTATATCCATTCCTGTTGTGTGTTTCATAGCTTGCTTGCCTCTCTTTCTGAATCGCCATAGAGCTCTTCCAAAAGCATTTTGTTATTCTCTTCAACAACTTCTCCCACCGCCTTGACCATAGAATTTAGCAGAGGACCGTCTATTGCCTTATCCGCGAAGACTCTCCTAAAGACTGTCATAGTATCCCATTTACGTAAGCCAGCCCTCCTCATTCTTCACCTCCTGACAAATTAGTATTAATTATACCAAACGTCTTTTGCTCCTGTCCTTCTCTGAGGTTACTATTTGATTAATATAGTGTCACCTATCTATCTAAACTGCCCGATTTCACTTCATAGGCTTGCTACTAGCCAAGGTATCTCATAAACTCCGGGTGGAGGCTCTGGTTTGAAGCGATGATTTGCTTGCTTTGAAAGCTTGCTGGCCTCCCCTGCCATTCAGTGACCTTGCCGCCAGCCTCTCTAATCAGTAGAAGCCCACTGGCAATGTCCCAGGGATAGAGATAACGGTGAAGGTAAAGGGTAATCCGCCCACAGGCAACATAGGCTAAACCTAAAGATGCCGACCCCATAATCCTCAGGCAATGTACCTGCCCCCACAACTTGTTAGTTATGTCAAGCAATTCCCTGCTCTGCTCATAGCTATAACCCAGGTCAAGGCCTACTAAAGAGGCATGAAGCGAACTCTCTCTGGAAACCTGAATCGCGGAGTCGTTAAGGTAAGCCCCCCGCCCTTTTTCAGTCCGGAAAAGCTCATCCCTTACCGGGTCGTAGGTTATACCCAGCAAGATATCTTTATCTTTGACTAAAGCAATGTTTACACAAAAGAAAGGAATGCCGAAGACATAATTATTGGTGCCATCTAACGGGTCAACTATCCATGTATAACCGCTAGCCGCAACCGAGGAATTTGACTCCTCGGAGATGATGCTGTAATCGGGATACTCATCCTTTAGAAGTTCCAGTATGAGTTTTTCGGATAAAATATCTACTTCAGTAACCAGGTTGCCCTTGCCCTTATGCTTTATCTCCTTATCAGAACGAAAATGAGATATGAGAACATTCCCGGCTTCTCTGGCTGCCAGAATAGCTACCTCAAGAACACTCCTGCCGCTTTGCGCTAGGGGTAAGCTGTTCATAAATCGAGCCCTAGGCAGGCCGCTGGACAAGCCCCATCTTTTCTTTAACTTCCGCTAAGGTCTCTCTGGCAATTACCTGAGCCCGGCAAGCCCCGTCAGAAAGGACATCAGCTACATACTGGGGCCTGGCTGCAAAGGAAGCCCTCCTTTCCCGGAAGGCTTCCAGCTCTAGATTTATTCCTTTAGCTAGCAACTCCTTGCAATCAACACAACCGATGCCTGCCGAACGGCACTCAGCGACAATCTCATCTACACGACTTGAGCTAAAAAAGTGATGTAGCCTGAAGACATTGCACACTTCGGGATGACCAGGGTCAGAACGATACCGCCGAGCCGGGTCGGTGACTGCAGTCATCACCAGCTTTAACGTCTCCTCTGGAGTAGCTGATAGCTCAATATAGTTGTTGTAAGTTTTTCCCATCTTTTGCGTGCCATTTAATCCGAGCACTAAGGGAAAAGAGGTAAGCTTGGGCTGAGGCTCAGGAAAAGTGGGGCCAAAGATAGAATTAAAACGACGAACTATTTCCCGTGCCAGTTCAAGGTGAGGAAGCTGGTCTTCGCCTACCGGCACTACTCCTGCCTTATAAAGCACGATATCTGCGGTCATAAGTACCGGGTAGCCCACCAGCCCGTAGTTAACATTCTGTGGCTGCATTCGCGCCTTCTCCTTGAAAGTGGGTACCCGTAATAGCCAGCCCAGAGGCGTAACCATACTAAGCAAGGTATGAAGCTCCATAACTTCAGGGACATGGGACTGAACAAAGAGGATACTTTTTTGGGGGTCAAGGCCGGCGGCTAGCCAGTCAAGCATCATCTCGTAAATATCTTCCTGAAGCCTATCTGTATTCTCCAGGGTCGTCAAAGCATGAATATCCACTATGCAATAAATACAATCATACTCTTCCTGGAGATTAACATAGTTCTGAATAGCTCCCAGATAATTACCGATATGCTGCCTACCGGTAGGTCGAGCACCAGAAAAGACACGTTGTCTCATATTTCTGCTGAAGTTTAACACAAAGCACTGCTAGCTACAAATATAGCCTCTAGAAGTTTACATTATGGCTTAATTAGCACCTTGACCGATTGGTCAGGTCTTGCTTGAGCCTCAAATGCTTCTCTGATTTCATCCAAACCAAATTCATGCGTGATAAGAGGCCTGAGTTTCACCTTCCCGCTGGTTATTAAATCAATCACATGGGCCGTCTCCTGGCTTCGCGATAGCTTTCCTTTAGCAAAGGAGCTTATCACCTTGAGTTGCTTATGAATTATTCGGTTGGGATTGATGGCTACCAAATCATCAAACAACCCCACAAGGACTATTTTGCCTCCAGTGCGTGTCATCTCCAAAGCCTGTTGTAAGGCAACCCCTGTCCCCGAACATTCCATGACAATGTCAGCACATGCACCACCCTTACCGCTATAGCTACGCCCTGTACCTGTAATATCCATTACCCTTTGCACAGGCTCCTCTACAGAAGCATCAATGATTACATCAGCACCAAGTTCTCTGGCTAGCCGTAATCGCAATGGGGAAACTTCACATACAATTACCCGTGATACATAGTTCTTAAGCAACTGCATAACCAGCAGGCCAACAGTCCCTGCCCCCAGCACAACTGCCGTATCTCGAGATTCAGGCTCGGCCAATGATACCCAGTGAAATGCCCCTTGCAGCGGCTCCACGAAGGCTCCCTCCTCGAAGCTCACACTTGACGGAAGCTTGAATACATTCTGATTTAGGACAGCTCGTGATACGATAACATATTCAGAATAACCACCATTTCTCCCATAGCCAATCAGTTGATAGGGACGTATACTATTACAAAGGTAAAATTGGCCAGATTTACAGAACTCACACTCACCACAGGGCTTTTTAATAAGCGATGGGCACCACTGAGGCTGTTCTCTCTGACACCAAAAGCACCGACCACACCCTTGGAAGTTATCATGTGCCATAGGAACCACCCCATCCCCGATTTTTATTCCCTCAACCTTTTCGCCAACTGCAACTACTTCGCCACTCACTTCATGGCCCATTACCCATCCTGGTCGACTAAAGATACCATGTTGGTAGCTATGTAGATCAGAGCCACAGATACCACAAGCCTTAACCTTTACTAAAATATCGGCTGGCCCTATCTGGGGGACTTCAATGTCCTCCACTTTGATATCCTGTGCCCCGTAATATACAGCTGCCTTCATGTTCTCCTCCTTAATTTTTCCTAATTTCGGGAACTTACGATGGGCTATACAGCACCCTCTGTGCTCATTGCTAATTACTTATGTTCACGTGGAGATATCAAGGCTCTAAGATTATCAATTGGTTGAGTACGCTAATCTATCTACATACTTTCAGGTGCTGCCACGCTCATGAGATGCAAAGTCCTGGCTAGAACGATTTGGGCTGCCTCAACCAGCTTAAGCCGAGCCAAAGTTAGTGTTTGGTTTTTAGAAACAACCCGACACTGCTTGTAAAAGCTATGAAAGACAGTAGCTAAATTTTGAGCATAGTAAGGTAAATGATGAGGCTCTAAACTACAAGCGACTGTTTCTATTATCTCCGGCAGCAAGGTCATCTGCCGTATTAAGGTCAACTCAGGCTCGGTAGTGAGCAAAGAAACATCGCCCTGGCTATATTCGATTCCCCTTTCTTTAGCTAACCGAAGGATGCTGGCAACGCGAGCATGGGCATACTGAACATAGTAAACCGGGTTGTCTGCCGACTGTTTCTTGGCTAGCTCCAAATCAAAGTCCATCTGACTATCAGCCGAACGCGATAAAAAGAAAAAACGGCAAGCATCTGGGCCAACCTCATCTATCACCTCTCTCAGGGTAATAATATCGCCGCTACGCTTGGAGACCTTGACTATTTCCTGCCCGCGACGCAGCGTAACCAGTTGGCAGATTATGATTTTAAGCCGTTCTGTGCTCACTCCCAGAGCACCAACTGCAGCTTTCATACGGGAAACATGTCCTTGGTGGTCTGCCCCCCAGATGTCAATCACAGTATCAAACTGCCGCTCTAAGAACTTGTTAAAGTGGTAGGCAATGTCAGAGGCAAAGTAAGTAGGCGAGCCATCGCTCCGTATTAGTACATTATCTTTGTCTTCACCCAGCACAGGAGATACAAACCAGGTAGCATTCTCCTTTTCTGCTACACAAGAGGCGTCTCTGAGCAACTTCATAGCTTTTTCATATTGTCCACCTTGATACAAGCTTTGCTCACTGAACCAAACATCAAACTCGACTCCCAGTAACTTGAGGTCTTGCCTGATTTTATCCATTATTTTGCTGATCCCAATTGCCCCGAGTTCCTGAGTAGCCACTTCCTCAGGCAATTTTAGAAAACGGTCACCTTCGTTGCCAACAATTTCCTTGGCTAGGTCAACCATATAGTTGCCCAAATAGCCGTCACTCGGCATCTCGGCATCGATGCCAAGGTATTGCTGATAACGAGTATAAAGAGAACGGTTGAAAGCATCTAATTGGCTGCCAGCATCATTGATATAATATTCCTTCTCAACAGCATAGCCGGCAGCACCAAGTACGTTAGCTAAAGTGCTACCTAAAACAGCACCACGCCCATGTCCAACATGAAGAGGGCCAGTGGGATTAACGCTAACAAATTCAATCTGAACAGACTTGCTATCGCCCA
>QYPU01000048.1 GCA_007280145.1 Dehalococcoidia bacterium
ATAGAAATATCTGGATGAAATGAGCGAGACAACTTACCTTTACTACCCTCAACAACCACTTCGTTGCCCTCAATATTGACCTTGACGCCTTGAGGTACCGGTATAGGGATTAATCCTACCCGAGACATAAACTCGCCTCCAAAGGCTTAATTACCAAACATAACATAATAACTCACCACCGAGATTTTGTCGCCATGCATCCTTCCCAAGCATGATTCCTTTAGGTGTAGATAAGAGGGCAACACCAAGGCCACCGTATACGCGGGGAATTTCCCTGCGGTGTACATAAATTCTGAGGCCAGGCTTACTCACCCTTTCCAAACCCAGGAGGGCCGGTTGATTATCTATATACTTCAGGATAATTTTAATCACTCGTTGTGGTTCGCCCCTAAGCACAGCATAATCAGTAATAAAGCCCTCGTCCTTGAGAATCTTAGCAATAGATAGCTTAGTCTTTGAGGCCGGTATAAGCACGCTGTCATGACGCACCATGACGGCGTTACGAATCCGAGTTAACATATCAGCAATTGGGTCAGTAACCATCAATAAACACCTCCAGTACTTTCAATCACCAGCTTGACTTTCTCACCCCAGGAATCTGACCACTTAAAGCCAACTTTCGAAAACAGATACGACATAAACCAAACTTACGTATATAAGCACGCGGCCTGCCACATAATTGACATCGATTCCGTTGCTGCACTTTATACTTCGGAGGGCGCTTCGATTTTACAATTTTAGATAATTTTGCCATACCTAATACAAACCTACTAACTTCTTCTGAAAGGCATGCCTAAAGACTCAAGTAAACTCATACCTTCCTCATCGCTGGCTGCGGTAGTAACGATAGTCACTTCGAGTCCCCGCAGCCTGTCCACTTTGTCATAATCAATCTCAGGGAAAACTAACTGCTCCTTAATACCCAAAGTGTAGTTACCCTTACCATCAAAGGAATCTCGGGATACTCCTTGAAAATCCCGAATGCGTGGCAAAACAATATTAACCAGTTTATCAAAGAAGTCATACATCCGCCTGCCTCGTAATGTTACCATCATTCCAATAGGCATACCTGCCCTAATTTTAAAAGAGGCAATAGACTTCTTGGCCCGCGTTATCACTGGGTGTTGCCCTGAAATGGTCGCCAAATCTGCCTCAGCTGCTTCCAAAGCTTTGGGGTTCTGTACTGCCTCACCCAAACCGATATTCAGCACAACCTTGCTAAGCTTTGGCACCTGCATCACATTCCCATACCCAAACTTTTTCACCAGTTGAGGTACCGTTCCCTTTGCATAGCTTTCTTTCAATCGAGACATCTTTGAAATACACCCTTTAGCTAATCAATTACCTCGTGGCAAGAACGACAAATTCGTGTTTTTCTGCCATCATCGAGAAAACGGAAGCCAACCCGAGTCGGCTTGTTGCACTTATTGCAAACCAACATCACATTTGATACCCGGAGTGGCGCTTCGAGCTCAATTATGCCAGCTTGTCTAGCTGCGCCGCGAGCTCGGGAATGACGCTTAATCATATTGATACCGTCTACTATTACCACATTATTTTTAGGCAAAGCCTGCCGTACCCTACCCTTTTTCCCCCTGTCTTTGCCAGCAATAACGAGAACCGTATCATTCTTTCTAATCTTCACTTCAAAGAACCTCTGGAGCCAAAGACACGATTTTCATAAAATTCTTGTCCCTCAGCTCTCTAGCTACTGGACCAAAAATACGAGTGCCTTTAGGATTATTCTTATCATCCAGAATAACCGCAGCATTGTCATCAAATCTGATATAAGAGCCATCTCGACGATGGTACTGTTTAGCTGTCCGCACGACTACAGCATGCACCACATCACTTTTCTTCACTACGCCGCCAGGTACAGCTCGCTTTACTGTAGCTACAATAATATCGCCGACACCGGCATATCTTCTTCGAGTGCCGCCAGGCACATTGATGCACATAATCTGCCGGGCTCCCGTATTGTCAGCTACTTTGAGTCTACTATTAGGTTGAATCACTCTCTCTTGCCCCTAACCGAATCTAGGTTACTTCCGTAGGCTTGACCTCGGCAACTTCCTTCCTGCTTATTATTTCCATTACCCGCCAGCATTTCTCTTTAGACAAAGGACGTGTCTCGACAATCTTCACTATATCCCCAACCTTGCAGGCATTAGTCTCATCATGGACTTTAAATTTAGAAGCATGCTTAACAACCTTCTTATAAAGAGGATGGCGTCTTAAACTTTCCACCAAGACTACCACTGTTTTATCCATCCTATCGCTTATTACCTTGCCAGTTCTAACTTTTCGTTTCTTTTCCATAGACTACCTTATACCAAGCTCCCTTTCCCTTATTATAGTCTCCATCCTGGCAATTTTCTTCTTAGCCTTCGGCAACTCCCGGTGATTAACCAGCTGCCGAGTAGCCAGACGAAACCGCAAATTAAAAAGCTCCTGGTGGGCTTCCTCCAACCGCTTCAATAATTCTTCATTGCCAAGAGCGCGAATCTCATTAACTTTCAACTTTCGCCTCTTCTTTAACCGTTTCTTTTACCACGAACCTGGTGCTAATAGGTAACTTATAAGAAGCCAGATGCATTGCCTCCTTAGCCACAGTCTCTTTTATGCCACCTATCTCGAACAGCATTCTCCCTGGCCTAACTACAGCTACCCAGTGGTCGGGAGCGCCTTTGCCACCGCCCATTCTCGTCTCCGCCGGTTTTTTAGTCACTGGCTTATCTGGGAAGACACGAATCCACATCTGACCGCCGCGACGCAGAAAACGAACCATAACACGACGAGCAGATTCAATCTGCCTAGCTGTTATCCAAGCTGCCTGCCCAGCTTGCAACCCAAACTCACCAAAGACAATGGTATTTCCCGATTGCGCTTTGCCTCTTCGTTGCCCTCGGTGAGTTTTACGATACTTCACTCGTTTCGGCTGTAACACTTTCTCTCCTTACTTCAGGAAAAACATCACCTTTATAAACCCAGACTTTAACCCCAATATGCCCTAAGGCAGTGTGAGCTTCAGCAAAACCATAATCAATATCAGCACAGAGTGTATGCAGAGGCAGCCGGCCTTGATGCATAGTTTCACGACGAGCAATTTCATTACCTCCCAACCTCCCAGCACAACTTATCTTCACCCCTTTCGCACCAGCTTGCATCGTCCGAAAAACAGTTTGCTTCATTGCTCGTCTAAAAGCTACCCGACGCTCAAGTTGCTCAGCTATGTTTCGAGCTATCAGACAAGCCTCAAGCTCAGGTTGCTCAGCTTCTCTAATCGACAGCCGCACTCTCTTGCCGCAGGTTTTTTCCAACTCTGACCTCAATTCCTCAGCACGTTGCCCACCTCGTCCAATAACAATGCCAGGGCGAGCCGAATACAAAGTCAACAGAACCTCATTACCTTGGTGGTCAGTTTCCACCTTGACAATGCCACCATCAGAGCACTTCCTCTCTATAGCTTGGCGTAACTTCAGATCTTCCTGCAAAAACTCAGTATAATGCTTATCATCATACCATTTAGCATGCCAATCCCTAATGACACCAATTCTAAATCCGTAAGGGTGAACTTTATGACCCACTTATTCTTCTCCCTCCTCAGAAACAGAAACACTGATATGAGTAAAACGCTTTAAGATTGGACTCACCCGCCCTCTGGCCTGAGGACGGAATCTCTTTAAGGTATGTCCCCCGTCAGCCATGATAGCAGCAATCTTAAGCTCAGAAGGCACCATCTGGAAATTGTTTTCAGCATTGGCGGCTGCCGATTTAATTACTTTAGCCACAACTTGGCCTGCTGGAGTTGGTAAAAACTTAAGAATAGTCAAGGCTTCATCAACTTTTTTACCCCGTACCATGTCTACGACTAACCTGACTTTCCGGGGCGAAATACGAACGTCTTTAGCTACTGCTTCTACCCTCATAATACTGAACTATTCCTTCTTCCTTGCCTGAACAGTTACCTGTGACTTGCTAACGTGCCCGCGGAATGTCCGAGTCATGGCAAATTCTCCCAATTTATGCCCCACCATGTTCTCAGTAATAAAGATGGGCACATGTCGCCGACCATCATGCACTCCAATGGTATGCCCCACCATTTGAGGCAGGATAGTAGAGGCTCGCGCCCAAGTCTTTATCACCACCTTCTCGCCAGAGTGATTAAGTGCCTCTATTTTCTCAAACAACTTGCTATTGCAATAAGGGCCTTTTTTGGATGAACGTGACATTCTCTTCCTGCCTCCTCAAGTACCTCTCTATTTCCGCCGCCTGACAATTAATCTATCTGAAGCCTTGTGACGGCGTGTTCTATAGCCGAGAGCTGGCTTACCCCACGGTGTTTTTGGATGCATTCCAATAGGAGATCTACCTTCACCTCCCCCATGGGGATGGTCTCGCGGTGTCATAGCCGAACCACGCACTTGGGGGCGCCGCCCCATCAACCTAATGCGTCCAGCCTTGCCTACCTTTAAACCCTGGTGCTCAACATTACCTACCTGCCCTACGGTAGCCATACAAACAGTCAAAAAACGCCGTACCTCTCCCGAGGGTAACCGAACAAGCGAATATTTATCCTCTTTACCCAGAAGGTGTGCTACCACTCCGGCACTACGCACTACTTGCCCGCCCTTGCCCGGTTGGAGCTCAATATTATGAATCAAAGTGCCCTCCGGGATTGAACCTAATGGCAAGGCATTGCCCGGCCTTATTTCAGCATCATCGCCCGCTTTTACAACATCGCCTACGCCTAGCCCCAAAGGGGCGAGTATGTAACGCTTATCCCCATCCAGATAATGAATAAGAGCAAGGCGAGCCGAACGAATGGGGTCATACTCAATGGCAGCCACTTTCCCAGGGACACCAAATTTGTCTCTCTTGAAATCAATTATCCGTAATCTACGTTTAGCACCACCACCCCGGTGCCGCACAGTTACAACGCCTCTATTGTTCCGCCCTGCCTTCTTCCTAAACGGCTTCAACAGAGACTTCTCAGGGACCGTCTTGGTTATCTCCTCAAAAGAGGCGCTGACCATGCCCCGTCTGCTCGGTGATGTTGGACGATAGGTTTTTAGTGCCAAAGACTACTTCCTCCTAACTCCTATGGATGTTTCCTCTGCCACCGGCTCTTCCTAAGAAGCTTACGATGCTTATGCTTTGCCATTTTCTTGTTCCGTTTTTTAATAACTGAACCCAATTTTAATCCCCTATTGCTTAAACACCCTCAAAGAATTCTATCTTACCGCCTGGCTCCAAGGTAACGACTGCCTTCTTCCAAGAAGGGGTCAACACCTGCCGCCTGCCTATCCTTTTCATCTTTCCAGGGACAGTCATCACATTTACCTTAGCCACCTTAACCTTAAAAGCTGCTTCTACTGCTTCCTTAATCTGTGGCTTAGCAGCTTTCCGAGCTACCTCAAAAGCATACCTGTTCTGCTCCTGAAGCAGCGTGGTTTTTTCAGTGACTAAAGGGCGTCGCAATACTTCATAAAGATGCATATTAACACAGACCCCAAAGTTTAGCTTTAAGTGGCACTAGTCGCTACCTCCTGAGTTGGCTTTTGGCCCCACAGCTCTTCCATCCTCCGCACGGCAGCTACAGTCACTATCAATGTTCTATAAGAGAGTAAATCAGCCACATTAAGCAAAGATGCTGGCGTTGTTTTAACGCCTAGCAAATTGCGTGCCGACTTAACCACATTAGCTTCGGTTCCAGCAGTAGCAATAAGAGCAGAGGTGCCGACTCCTAGCGATAATAAGATATCAAGGATTCCTTTCGTTTTTGGCTCGTCAAGCTCAAGCCTGTCCACAACTTTTACTTCTCCATCGCTCACCTTGGCAGAAAGAACACACCTCAAGGCTAAACGCCGCATCTTCTTAGGCATAGCCTGCCGATAACTCCGAGGGTGGGGCCCAAAAGCCACTCCACCCCCCCTAAGGAGTGGTGACTTTTTATCACCACGACGTGCCCGACCAGTATGCTTCTGCGCAAAAAGCTTCCTTGTGCTCCCTCTAACCTCACCCCTCGTCTTAGTATCAGCAGTGCCCTGACGACGATTAGCTAACTGTCTCACTAACGCCTGATGCACCACAGCTTCATTAAAGGGCACGCCAAAGACATCGTCCCCTACTTCTATCTGGCTAACTACTTCGCCTTTCAAATTATAAACCTGGACTTGCACCTTTTTTACCTTTACCCAGCTTTCTTAATGAGCACCAGGCCTTTTTTAGCACCAGGCACTGCGCCCTTCACCAGAAGTAAGTGACGAGCTAAATCAACATCGATTACCTTAAGATTACGCGCCGTTACTCGTCTATTCCCCATACGTCCAGCCATGCGAGTTCCTTTGAGCACCCGCCCCGGGGACGTAGTTGCACCAATAGAGCCGGGGGCCCGGTGGCGGTCGGATTGTCCATGAGTCTTTGGCCCACCAGCAAAATGATGACGCTTAACTACGCCAGCAAAACCTTTGCCTTTCGATACACCAATGACATCGATTAAATCACCCGTCTTAAACATATCTACATCAATTCTCTGTCCCACTTGAACAGGCTTGACATCTTCCACATCAAACTCACGGAGATACCTAAGCTGGCCCACATCCTTAAGATGCCCTTTTTGCGGAGAGTTAAGCCGCTTTGTTTCTCCGAAGCCGAGCTGGACAGCACTGTAACCATCCTTCGCCTCAGTCTTCACCTGGGTAACAAAGCAAGGGCCGGCTTCAATGGCCGTTACTACTACTTCGCCATCCTCTCGGAAAAGCTGAGTCATGCCTATCTTTCTACCAATCATTCCTTGAGTCATTTTTCCCGACTATAACCTAATATCTATTTCCACGCCAGAAGGCAACTGAAGCTGGGTCAACGCATCTACAGTTTTGGAACTTGGCCCCAAAATATCAATAAGGCGCATGTGAGTACGAATCTCAAATTGCTCCCGCGAATCCTTATCAATATGGGGAGAACGAATGACGCAAAACTTTTGGATTCGAGTAGGTAGGGGTACTGGGCCAACAACCACAGCACCAGTGCGCTCTGCAGTCTCCACAATCTGCCCCACTGACTGGTCAACCAGCTTGTGGTCATATCCCTTAATCTTAATTCGAATCTTTTGCTTAGGCATTTATCTTCCTTTAGCCCCGACCTTAATCTGCTCCACCAAATTAGCAGGCATCTCTTTGCAGCAATCAAACTCCAGAGAATAAGTTGCCCTGCCCTGGCTTAGTGACCTTAGTGCAGTAGCGTAGCCGAAAGTCTCAGCTAGGGGAACAAAAGAACGGACAACACAAATTTCACCCTGGGTCTCAATGCCCTCAATATGCCCTCTTCTTGAATTCAAATCACCGATGGCATCACCCAGGAACTGTGCTGGCAGCACTAGTTCTAACTTCATAATTGGCTCAAGGAGAGTAGGTTTAGCCTTACTGACACCATCTTTCAAAGCTATTGAACCTGCCATCTTGAAAGCCAATTCCGAAGAATCAACTTCATGGAAGCTGCCATCATATAAAGTCACCTTGATATCCACTATTGGATAACCAGCTACTACGCCGTTTTCTAAAGCCTCTTTGACTCCCGCTTCTACTGCTGGAACATATTCCTTTGGTATAGTCCCCCCTCGAAGCTGGTTAAGAAACTTAAACCCACTACCACGCCCTCCAGGCTCAAGTCTAAGCCAGACATGGCCATACTGTCCATGGCCGCCAAACTGACGGATAAATCTACCCTCAGTTTCTACTGGCACAGTGATAGCCTCCTTGTAAGCTACTTGTGGCTTGCCAACCCTTACCATCACATTAAACTCACGCAGCATGCGGTCTATTAAAACCTCCAGATGCAATTCGCCCATCCCCGAAATAAGAGTCTGCCCAGTTTCCTCATCACTGCGTATCTTAAAGGTAGGATCCTCTTCCGAAAGTTTATTCAGAGCTTCACCCAGCCTATCTTGATCAGCCTTACTCTTAGGTTCAGCAACCACCGAAAGCACCGGCTCAGGAAAACGAATAGGTTCGAGAACAACAGAGTGGGCCAAATCACACAAAGTATCCCCCGTGAAGGTATCCTTAAGGCCGAGAGTAGCGGCGATAGCGCCGGTATCAACCTCTTTAACTTCCTCGCGTTTATTAGCATGCATAAGAACCAATCTTCCAAGACGCCCCTTGTGGCCTCTACTAGAATTAAAGACCTGTGTCCCCACCCTGACCTTACCTGAGTAAACCCGAAAATAAACTAACCTGCCCATAAAAGGGTCGGCAACTACCTTGAAAGCTAAAGCTAAAAATGGGGCGTCGTCACTCGCCTCCCAGAGAACCTCTTCACTACTCTCAGAATCAATAACACGAACCGGTGGCATCTCTAAAGGAGAGGGAAGATAATCTGTAACAGCATCAAGCAATAATTGGATTCCCTTATCTCTCAAAGCGCTACCGCAAAGGACAGGCACTATCCGATTAGCCAAAGTCAACTTCCTTATAGCAGCTTTGACTTCATGACTGGGAATATCTTCATCTTCAAGGTAAAGCAACATCAATTGATCATCATTCTCAGCTAGCGTCTCAATTAGCGACCGACGGTATTTAGCCACCTCAACTTTCTTTTCCTCTGGAACAGGCATTTCTACCATCGTTGTGCCAGCATCATCGGAAAAGTGCCAAGCTTTTTCATCGATTAAGTCTATAACACCCTGGAAAAGATTCTCCTTACCCAAAGGCAACTGTATCGGTATAGCTCTGGTCCGCAGACGCTTTTCCATCATGCTTATAGTGCGATAAAAGTCAGCACCCACCCTATCCATTTTGTTGATAAAACAGATTCTCGGCACGCTGTATTTATCCGCTTGACGCCACACTGTCTCTGATTGAGCCTCTACCCCAGCCACAGCATCAAATACCACTACCCCCCCATCCAGCACTCGGAGACTGCGTTCAACTTCGGCAGTAAAATCCACATGCCCTGGGGTGTCAATGATATTTATACGATGTTCCCCCCACTGACAAGTGGTAGCTGCGGCAGTGATAGTAATGCCTCGCTCTCGCTCTTGCTGCATCCAATCCATCACCGCTGTCCCTTCATCTACCCCACCAACCTTATAAGTCCGACCTGTGTAAAATAGGACTCTCTCGGTAACAGTAGTTTTGCCAGCATCAATATGAGCGATGATGCCTATGTTTCGCACTTTGTCTAAAGGAAAAGTCCTGGGCATAATATTATTTCCTATGCCAACCATTTCTTCTGGCTTTAAAGTCTTAACTACTGCAGTCGTCACCATCGATAATGAGCAAAAGCTTTATTTGCCTCGGCCATCCTATGAGTGTCTTGCCGCTTCTTGATAGTTGCTCCCTGCTCCTGAGCAGCATCGATAATCTCAGCCGCCAATTTCTCCGCCATAGATTTACCACTCCGAGCTCGAGCATAATTGACAAGCCAGCGCATAGCTAAAGACAATGCGCGTTCAGATCGAACCTCAATTGGCACCTGGTAAGTAGCGCCACCAACACGCCGCGATTTAACTTCAAGTACAGGGGTAGCATTCTTAATAGCCTTGTCTAGAACCTCCATAGGCTCCGTTTTCAATTGTTGATTAACCAAATCCAAAGCATCATAAACAACTCGCTCAGCTGTGGCCTTCCTCCCTTGCACCATCACTCTATTGATAAACTTAGCCAAGGTATGGCTTCCATACCTTGGGTCAGGATGTATTTTCCTTTTTACTACTCTAGTTCGCCTTGACATCTAAACTCCCAAAGTGTTAACTGGTTTTACTTCGCTTGGCTCCATATTTACTCCGCCCCTGCTTGCGATTCTCTACCCCAGCAGTATCCAGAGTACCCCGAATAATATGATATCGAACTCCAGGCAAATCTTTTACCCTACCACCACGGATAAGAACCACAGAATGCTCTTGCAAATTATGTCCCTCCCCAGGGATATAAGCAGTAACTTCAATACCATTGGTCAACCGCACGCGGGCAATCTTACGTAAGGCAGAATTGGGCTTCTTCGGAGTCATAGTCTTAACCAGAATACAGACTCCACGCTTCTGCGGCGAGTTTCCACCTCGCTTAGTTATATTTTTTAAAGCATTATAAGTGAGGCCCAATACCGGAGCTTTGCTCCGCTTAGCGAGCCGCCGCCGCCCCTTTCGAACCAGTTGATTAACCGTCGGCATCTTAATCTATTCCTTCCCTATTATAAACATAAACAACAATAAAAAAACCACCTAGTTGTCTACCGGTCTACCTCCCGATAAGGTTCGCGCCCCGGTTCAACTAGCCGGCCTA
>QYPU01000051.1 GCA_007280145.1 Dehalococcoidia bacterium
GAATTTGGCTGGAATAGTCCTGCTGTTGCATTATTTTGCCTCCCAATTTCCTGGATTCATGATTCCGTTAGGGTCCAGGAGCTTTTTAATATCTTGCAGGAGCTTGAGCGTATTTGGGTCCATCCTGTCCATCATTATCTTTTGTTCGTCTATGTTTGGCTTCCAGAGAACCCCGCCTTTATCGGCAACAAACTCAGCCGCCTCATACAAAGCTTTCCTGGCTCTACCCATCTCATCCAAGTCTGCCCGATTGAACGTATATGCAAATGAGAACATCATGCAGTGGCCTCCGTGAATAACTCGGCCCGAGCCACCGTAAACGACCCTGTACTTAATAGCCAGCTCCGCTACCTTTCTGGCACAGTCCGGATACAGCTCCAGCGGAATAATCGGCCCAGCATATTCAAAACCGCCGCCTTTCCTGACATCGGCAAACGCCGTCATGCTTTTCTGTGGGTTATCCATAAAATCATGCTTCATATCTAGATTGATGGTCATAAACCCAGCATCCTTGCTATCAACATACTCTTGAACTGAATCATATACCATCTTCCTCTTCAACTCGAGCTCATCTACCGAGTCTGCAGTTATAAAGATATTGATATGATAGTTTCCTCTGAACATCAGCGGCCGTTCCTGTGCCCAAATAGCCAGGTCTTCTACCATCTCAGTATGGGTAATCTTGAATATGATGTCCGGGACTAAGTCTTCTTTGTCCGTCACAAATATTTCAAGGTCCTTCATCTTCTTTTTAGGATAAAGCTTTAAACCCACCTTTGTGAGGATGCCTGTGGTACCAAGCCATCCCAGAAAGAGTCCAGACAAATCGGGCAGCGGAGGCCCTTTCGAGAACCAATACGGACCTACCGAACACGAACCTATCTTGCAAATCTCTCCTGTTGGTAACACGACTTCCAGACCATTAACCATGTCGGAATTAAAGCCGTATTGGTTTGTCAGACGCCCCTGGCCGTGTATTACTACGTTTGCGGCTATTGTTGTTATTGGTGGTGACTCAGGAACGCTATGTCTAAGATTCGGATGATGTTCCTTTAAATATTCTCTCAGTACACCGTGGGAAACGCCACCTTCAACAACAACATATCTGGCGCTCTCATTTACTTCCAATATCTTGTCCATTCTCTTCATGTCCATCACGATTCCGCCCTTAAGGGGAATCACCAGGCCCGTCAATGCCAGTCCCGCTCCCTTGGGAACTATCGGCACCTTCTCCCTGTTTGCCAGCTTTACTATCTCCTGCACTTCCTCGGTTGTCTTCGGCATTACCACATAATCGGCTTCGTGCGGCGTCATCAAACCAGGGTCCCGGCCATAGAAATAACGCTCCTCATGGTGATTTGAAGCGTAATCTTTGCCGACTATCTTAACTAGAGCTTCATGCACATCACTCATACTGTCACCTCCACTGCTTGTTTTTCACCTATTGCCAGCTTGCACAGGTCGATTATGTGTATGGGCTTTATCCCTCTTCTGGCAACTTTCTCAGCTAGAGGGTCCCAGCAGGCCGGGCAGTTAAATACGCAATATTCGGCCCCAAATTTTACCATATCGTCTATATTCCTCTTTTGCACATCGTGACCCGCATCATAACCCATTGACGTCATCAAAAGCCCCCCACAACATAAAGCATTCTCATGGTCGTATTCCCGTTTAACTCTTTCAACCCCAATTAGCCCGAATATATCATCCACAAAGTGGTCTGTTTCCGGGACAAGTCGAGCTGAACAGTTCCGATGGTAGGCCACTTTAACTTTTAACGGCTTTATTTCGTCTTTTAGCTCCTTCAGCTTATTGTATAAATACTCAAAATAATGAATAGATTTGAATGGTACTTCGATGCCGTAGGCAGGCGCCAGCTTTGTAAAGGTGCCATAACATTCATCATGGAGAAATATGACCTCCCTCATTCCCTGGTTCCAGATATTATCTATTACTTTGGGAAGGTTTTCCTTTATCACCGACATTCTGGCAAAATGCAAGAACATAGCTTGACAGAAGAACTCAGCACCCAGGACCCAGGATGGAAGAACATCCTCAAAGAGCTTCCCTACGGCCAAAGTACTAAGCCTTGGTATAGCACAAAAGGATAATGCCGTCTTTTCAGGTTCTCCTAGTAGAAATCTGCCCTGGGCTGTGGTCATATTGATTGCTTGCTTGGTAATAGGCCTGGATTGAGGTAGTATACCCTTTTCTTCCTGGCGCTCAACGATTAAGTAGAACGGATGGTTTCCAAAGGGGCAGTATTCCTCGCAAGAGTAACATGTAACACAATTACGTAGTACGAAGCAGTCTTCGCCGTCAATAACCTTCTGCCACTCTACTTTTGCCTTATCCTTGTCGAAGTCCATATACTGACATTTGACAAGGCAGCTAACCGCTTTACAACTTGCACATATTGTTTTGTCAAATTTTAATTCAAGCATTTCAAAATCCTCCCCATTATCGTCGTATTATCCTACAAGTGCTTGGTTGTGTCAATAGGAATGGGGTAAGGATAAGGATTCTACAGAAACTATAATTCTTTTCCAGTGCTAGCCAAATATGCTAAACTAAAGTGCCCTCTTCCCTGACTGATGGCACCAGCATCACGCAAGCTGAGCCGCCAACAGAGACAGGGCGATGAGAGGGATGAAGGAAACCCTGGCCTCACTATATAAGAGGTTGAATATGAAGAAAACAGCATGGAAGGAGAAATACTATGACTAAGGTCAATGCGGTGCTCGGTCCGATTTCCGTGGATGAACTGGGGCAGACCCTGATTCATGAGCATCTCGTCTTAAGTTATACAGGATGGGAGTGCGATGCGCTGGCTCCGCCATACGACCGGGAAGCAGCCATCACGGCTTGCGTAGATGCTCTGAAAGGGGCAAAGGCTTATGGGATGAAGACGCTGGTTGATGCTACTGCCAACGACATGGGTAGGGATGTAGAACTCCAAAAGGCTGTCTCCGAGAGATTAAGCATAAACATTATCTGTGCCACCGGGATGTATACAGAGAGACAGGGAAAGACCGGTTACCTTAAGTTTCGCAGCCCAATGTTCGACATCATCACCGAGGTATACGAGACATTTATGAAGGAGATAACCCAGGGTATCGGGGATACAGGGGTCAAGGCCGGTGTCATCAAGGTAGCCACAGGCCGTGGGCAGATATCCCGCTATGAGGAGAACATCCTTAAGGCGGCTGCCAGGGCTCAGAAGGAGACCGGCATCCCCATTATCACCCATACCCAGGCTGGAACCATGGGGCCAGAGCAGGCTGACCTTCTCATCTCTGAAGGAGCAGACCCCAAGCGCATAGTGATCGGGCACATCGGCGGCAACGCCAACCTGCAATATCATATCTCCGTTCTTGAAAAGGGGGTCTACATCGCCTTCGACCGACTAGGCATTGACAGCCTCTTTCCAGACACTCTGAGGAAGGCATGCATAATCGGCCTCGTCGGCATCGGCTACGCCGACCGAATCATGCTTTCCCAAGACTATGCGCCATACTGGACTGGCCGCTCCCCTGAGATGCCAGATTCGGAAAAGAAGCTAATCGTCAACTGGTCCTATGTGCATGTGTTCAAGAATATCATCCCCGCCCTCAAAGAGGCAGGGATAAGCGATGAAAAGATTAACACCATGATGGCGGAGAACCCACGGAGGCTATTTACCAGACAGTAGGCCAATACGATACAGGAACAGCAAACCAGCACGTGGTTGTGCCAACAGGAACAGGGCCAGAACAATTGGCTTCACTAGGGGACAAATATGTTAAGCTCAAGCCCAGGCTCACATAAACATTTCCCCTCTCTACTTCGTTTTAATATAATAGACACCAGGTGAACAGAGATTATCTGGTGTCAAATGAAGAAAACCTGGTCCGGCAGGCGATAGAGGGCAATCAATTAGCCTTTACTCAGCTTTACGATGAGTACTTTAACAAAATATACCGCTATATTTACTTCAGGGTAAATAGCCAGGCCGAGGCGGAAGATTTAACACAGGAGGTATTTATCAAAGCCTTACAGGCAATCGGTTCTTACAAACAGCGAGAGGCACCCTTCGCCTCCTGGCTGTTTCGTATTGCTCATAATCAAGTGATTGACCATATAAGGAAAAAGACAAAGGAAAAAAGAGCGCCCCTGGAAGAGGCAACTGCAGTCAGTGCGGAGGACCCGGTAGCCATAACTGAGCAGAGGTCTGAAGTCGAGGACTTAACTGCGGCTTTGAAGAAATTGCCTCCAGCTCAGCAAGAGGTGATTTCCCTTCGCTTTATTGCCGGGCTGCATATTGCTGAGGTTGCCAAAACACTAGGTAAAAGTGAAGGGACGATAAAGGCCTTACAATACAATGGCACAGCATCACTGAGGAAAATCCTCATCGGAAAACACAATGGCTAAGAAATTAGAAAAAATATTCAATGAATGTCTTGAACGAATGCTTCAGGGCGAAAGTATCGAGAGTTGCCTTAGAAGCTATCCTAAAGAGGCATCTGAGCTTGAGCCGCTGCTCAGGACAGCCTTGGGTTTTAGCTGGAGAGCTTCGTCTCTTCAGCCTCGTCCTGAATTCAAAGCCCAAACTCGATTTCGCCTTGAGGGAACACAGCTCTATTCTAAGCAACAAAGGCAGGTAGAGAAGCCGGGCTTCTTTGCTTGGCGGCGAGGCTGGGCATTTGCTTTGACCGCAGTCCTTGTTATCCTGTTTACCAGTGCTGGCACAGTAGCTGCTTCCTCAGACGCCTTACCCGACGAACCTCTTTACCTGGTGAAGTTAGCTACAGAACAGGCAAGAGTAAGTTTCACTTTTTCTGATGGAGGCAAAGCCAGGATTCATACTCAACTGGCTGAAAATAGAGCACTGGAAATCGCAACCATGGCTCGCGAGGGAAAGATTGAGCAAGCTGCCATTGTCACAGAGAAACTAGCTGAACACCTTGAAAAGGCTAATTACGCAATCCAGAAGGTAGAGATAAGACAAATCGAAGCCTCGCAGTTCATGACTGCTCCGGAGGAGGCAGCCACAACACCCCCAGCAACAACTGCTCCTGACGAAGCGCCCAAAGCACCCGAACCAGAAGAGGCAACTGGAATACCTGAATCAGCAACGACTCCCGAACCAGAGGAGGCAGCCACGACACCCGAACCCGAAACTCCCGAAGGTAAAAAGGCCGAGCAGTTAAGGCAATCGCTGGAGGAGAGCACTTCTAGAAGCTTGGCAGCCCTGGAAAACGCTCGGGAACAGGCGCCAGAGCAAGCCAAGCCAGCCTTAGAACGAGCTATTAAGACAATAAAGAGCCACGAAAAGCCACAACAGGAGCCTGGCACTGGGACTGAGGAGGATGAAGGCAAGCATAAGGATAAGCACAAGGATGAGACCCAGCCAACCAGTGTTGAGCCCAATAAAAATCAATCTTCTTCACAAAAGATAAAAAATAATTCTAAAAAATAAGGCGGCCATTGCATAATCGCTAAGCCTGACGGTATTTTTAGTTCATATAAATAGGAATTCGCAAATCTGTCCAGCTTGAGACTGATTCCCCCGGGCTAAGGAGGTTGGGATGAAAATTACCAGGATTGTTACGGCTGCTTTTGCAGCGATGGCCGTACAGGTCACTTCGGATTGCCATCACTGAGCTTGAGGGTGCTGAGCTGACCGAGGATGATTATAACTTCATCAGGGACTTCGGCAGCAGGCTCGACAGTGTCATCTGCGGTGTCGAAGCTAAGGGCAAGGAAACGACCATTGTGGCCGATGTCCATACCGATACCAATTCGCCGCAGGAAGTTCTGGAGGAGGGGGTAGGCTATGTCGGCCTCATTCTGGCAGCTTATAAGTCCCTGATGGCAGAATCATCATCGGTGCTGGCCCCACTCTGAGCTACTACGAATTCAAGCAGCCGCTTAGCAACCGCCTCACCGACGAGCAGTGGAAACAGGTGCTCGAATCAGGTCAAACACCACCAAGGCCAGCCTGGACAAGCAGCTTCTATCAGCCGTAAGCAAACAAGACCTGAGCGCTTCTAAATATGTGGTACGGCTCCCTCACCAATATCCGGCGATAAGTCTATCTTTCCTCTTGGATGTCTCAAAAATTTCGAGACCCTGATTAACCAGCCATAAACCTTTTCTGCGCTATTTTCGTTATTAATTGGTGATAGGGTGGAGTTCTGGTGCGTGAAAACGAGTTTGTCAAATATAAAAAAGGAGGGTCAAAGATGAAAAAGTGGAGTTTGCTGCTGATAATAGCCGCCGTTGCCCTGCTAATACCCATGCTCTCGGCTAATGTCAGCGCCGAAGAGGATACCAGCCAGGGAGCCAGTATTAGCATCGACAAATCAGCTGGCAAGAACTCAGCTCAGTTAGGTGATACTATCACCTATACTTTTACAATTACCAACAGCGGCAATGTCACCGTCGATAACGTTACCGTAAGCGATTACAAGCTGTGGATGACTCCCCAGAGTGTTGAAAGGCTCGAACCTGGCCATAGTGTCACAATCTCTGACAATTACACCGTGGTTGTAGCCGACTTCGCCAACTTCCCAGCCCCCCTCACCAACACGGCGACGGCCTCAGGCACCGACCCACTGGGTAATACTGTAACCGATAACGCTACCGCCGAAGTTACCTTAAATGCCTACACTGCCTCCATCGAGGTGACCAAAGAGGCTGATAAATATTCAGCCTCCCCACACGAGGTTATTACTTATAGCTACACTATAGCCAATACCGGCAATGTCACCATCAGTAACCTTACCTTGGAAGATGATATGCTGGGGGAAATCAACCTGGATGAGGTAACAAGCCTCAACCCTGGTGAAAACATCGCAGCTACTGCCACCTACACCGTCACTATTGATGACCTCCCTGAGCCTATTGTCAATATAGCTACCGCTAGGGGCGAGGACCCATTGGGTACTGTCATCACCGATAATGCCTCAGCTTCGGTCTCCCTTACCATCAACAAGACTCTTCTGACCAAGGCTGAAATACTTAAGCTAAGCGGAGTCCCTGGTAAAGGGATTGACACAGCACCGGGGCTACAAAAGCCGTTTAACCCCAAATCACAGGCCGCTGAGCACGCCGGCAAGAAAGACCGGGACAATGAAGAAGAACAACTCCAGATAAGGCAGAGGACGGAGAACCATTCCGATGCCGATGGACAGCTAAAGATAAGACAGAAGACCAAGCACCATCACAAAAAATAAGCAGCTTATACCCAACCCCCGCAAGGGCGACCTTTTAAGGTCGCCCTTGCTTTTTATACACAACCACATGTAGTGCGAGGAATGTCATTGCGAGCCGAAGCTGCGAGGAACAAAGTGACGAAGCAGTCAGCGAAGCAACCTCGCCTCGCCCAAAGATATTAACCCCGATGCATGCCCGCCTTTTCCAGGTACTCCTTGTATTCCACCAGCTTAATCAGAACTCTGGCGGCCTGCCTGCCAGAAGGGTACGCATAGTGGGAGCCCAGCAGGCGAGGTTGGCCCTCGGCAAAGGTAGTGGTAATCACTGGTTTGTTGTAGTTTGCCACCCACTGCTCAGCTAACGCCGCCAGAAAACGCTCAATCGCCTCGACAGACGTCATCTCCTTTAGAGCCCCCTTCCTCAAAGTAGCCCTGGAATCACCTGACTTGGGAGGAGCGATGAAAAACGAAGGGTCGATTCTTCCGGCAGCTATTGCAGAGGCAATTAACTCCACAAGTTCGGCGATTTCTTCCTCATCCTGAACACCGATCATTGAAGCTGCCATAGAAATGACAGGATGTATAATCCTGCTAATTTTCACGGCATCTTTTGAACCAAGCACTCTGGTAAATACTGGGGCAAGCTCTTGGAACCTCGCCTGAGAGGGCATCCACGAAGCAACGCTCTCGAGAGAGGCTGAGTCGGCAGAAAGGAACATGGAGGCAAAAATAGAAAAGCCGCCAAATCCCATGAAAATCAGCGAATCTACCTCCTCTACCCTCAACAACTTCAGCGGAGCCGTCATATAGCTGATGAAGTTCCTGTCCCCGGCAGGGTCCACAGGGTTACCATGACTCCACCGCGGCGGAAAGACCTTATCAAGCAAAGCAATAGTCTTATCAGGTAACTCAATCACGTTCAGGCCTTCCAAGGCACAAGCATCGGCGCACAGAACACCGTAGCTTCCACCAGGGGTGAGAATGGCCACGTTCCTGCCTTTAGGAAGCGGCTGGGTTAAAAATCCAAGGGCAACATCCAGTAACTCTTCCGGACTGTCGACTCTGATTACCCCCACGCTTCTAAATGCTGCATCATAAGCCTCGTCAGAGCCGGCTAGCGCCCCAGAATGGGATGTTACTGCCTTTGCAGCCGCCGCCGTTTTGCCCCCCTTCAAGGCAATCACCGGCTTCTTCGGTGTTACCTTTTTCACCTTCTCCAAAAAGCGTTCGCCATCACTTACGCCCTCTATATATGTCAGTATAACCTTTACCTCCGGGTCCTCACCGAAGTGCTCAATGTAATCCTCAATCTGTATATCTGCAGTACAGCCGCAGCTTACATATCGGTGAAAACCTACTCCCCGCTGGTACCCGGACATCACGATGGCACCGCCAACGTTTCCCCCTTGTGACACAAAGGCCAGGGGACCATCCTTAACCGGCATAGGAAACATAAAGGCCCTCAACTTGGATGAGGCGCTCCAGTAACCCATGCAGTTGGGGCCAATGAAACGAATCCCGCCTTTTCTGGCAATCCTCAGGACCTCATCCTGCAGCTTCTTTCCTTTTTCTCCAGTCTCGGCAAAGCCAGCCGAAATAATTACGCTCGCCTTCACCCCTTTAGCAACGCAGTCCTCCATGACAGCAGGCACACTAGCTGCAGGGATAACAAAGACGGCAAGGTCAACTGGGGCCGGTATATCCGTCACTCGCGCAAATGCCTTGTGCCCCATAATTTCGCTCTCCTTGCTGTTCACCGGGTAGACCTCCCCCTCAAAACCATTAAGCGTGCTGGCGAAAGTGGAGAACCCCCACTTGTTCCAGTTGTTTGTTGCTCCAATTACGGCAACCGACCTCGGATTGATTAACGGCTCTAGCTCTTCGACTATGGATTGACTCATTGGCATTTCCTCCGCCTGTTACATTGACCCATAGCCACAAAGGATAGCAAAACAAGGCAGCTGACTCAAGAAAACCCTTGCCTGTGGCAGACTGTCACTACATGCTTACACCTGGGAACAATTCAGGCAACGAAGCTGCTCTTGGAGGTTCTACTTTACTTCAACTAGATGTATAATCAAGATAAACACATGGTATAATTCTCGAAGTTAGACGGGAGCTTTGCCAGTGAAGTCGCTATGGGGTTAGCTTGTCCACATAAACCAGGGGAAGAATGACCCATAAACTTCAAAGATATTATTTCGTTTTACAATATGGATAAAAGGTTATAAAATGACCATCTGGGAGGTAAATAATGAATAAACTGCTCAAAATCTTAATACCAATACTGCTAATTCCAGGGCTTATACTGGCTGCAGGCTGTGCCAAAGCACCAGAACCAGCGGTAGCGCCGGCGCCAGCACCACCGCCGGCAGGAATGGCACCGCTACCGCAATCGGCATCAGGAGAAGCCTACTCGGGAACAGAGCAATATCGCACCGATGAAGGAGAGTTTGACGAGGCAGGCATAGACCGCAAGCTCGTGAAAACCGGCCAACTAACTTTAGAGGTGGACGATGTAGTCGAGGCTATGGATGATGTCGCCGAAATAGCCGGTGAACTAGATGGCTATGTGGTTTCCTCCAACAAGTATGAAAGCGATAGCAGAGCCCGCGGCAGAATCTCCATCCGAGTTCCAGCCGAGCGCTTCGATGAAGCCTTCGACAGGCTTCGCCAGATAGCCATAGATGTGCCTCGCGAAAGCACCGAGAGTCAGGATGTAACCGAAGAATACACCGACCTGGAAGCTCAGCTACGTAACCTGGAGGCAACCGAAGCTCAGTATCTGGCGCTGCTCGAGAAAGCAGAGACAGTGGAAGATATATTAGCTGTGCAGCGAGAACTTTCCAATGTCCGAGGGCAAATCGAGCGGACTAAGGGGCGCATGCAATACCTGGAGCGCACCTCAGATATGTCACTCATTGAGGTAAGCTTGCAGGAGACAAAGCCCTTAGGTGCGACTGGCTGGAACGCTTCAGAGACCTTCAAGTCAGCGGTGCGTGGCCTCATTGCTTTTGGGAAAGTCTTAGCTAATATCGCCATCTGGCTGGTAATTTTCTGTCCTATCTGGATTCCTATCATATTTCTAATACGCTTCCTCAGGCGACGGCGAAAGGCGAAAGCCCAGACAAAATAAAGGTAGCACCACTTAACATTCATAACAAATGAAAAGGAGGGACTCATGAACAAAATGGTGGCCTACTGTGGAATTGTGTGCAGCCAGTGCCCAGGATTCCTGGCAACGCAGAAAGATGATGACGCAGCAAGAAAGAAAGTCGCTGAGGCATGGTCCAAGCAGTTCAACATGCCAGTCAAACCTGAGGACGTCAACTGCGACGGGTGTGCAGCGGATGGCGAAAGGATTGTAGGCTACGCCAACATTTGCAAGATAAGGAAGTGTGCCAGGGAAAAGCAGCTTGAGAACTGCGCCTACTGCGATGAGTACGCCTGTGAAAGGCTGACCAAGTGGTTCGGCGCGGTGCCTCAAGCCAGAACCACTCTCGAAGAAATCAGGAAAAGCCTCTAGGCCAGATAAAAAAGCCATAGATTCTTACTAGGTAGCTAAAAGAGCAATTTGAGCTTTTTGCCTATTGCCATAATGTTAAGCCATGATATTATAGTGGTAAGGATAGAAGTAAAAATGGGCGTTTGGGATAGATACGCTGAATTTGTCTACAGAGTGGCCACGGGCAGCAAGAGACGTAGAATCAGGATTATGCCCGTGGCCGCATTGTTCTTCTTTGGCCTGGTGGTGCTCTTCGTCTTCGCCTCCTTCTGGGTAGATAAGTGGCTTGCCTTCCTTCATTTCGACTCTACCTGGTGGAGCCTCGGGCTGTCTATGCTTCTTCTTATTCCTGGCTGTGTCATCATGGAGTGGCCAGTTATAGCATTTCTTCGGGCCAGGGGCACACCCGTCCCTTTCAACCCACCGCCAAAGCTGATTACCACCGGACTCTATGCCTTTGTCAGAAATCCCATGCTCCTTGGCTTGTTCCTGCTCATGCTGGGGCTGGGAGTCCTGTTTGGCTCGCTGTCCCTTATCTTCATTTTCACACCCCTTTTTATACTGCTCAATGTCCTATATCTCAAAGCCATTGAAGAAAAAGAGATGGAGAAAAAGTTCGGCGAGGAATACCTGGAATATAAGAAAAAGGTGCCTATGTTCATTCCCAGGTTGAATAAGAGGAAATAACCAAGTTTGAAACCTATAAATTATAGACTGTGCTAATATTTATAGCCAGAAACTTACGTAAAACATCGTCCCAGTTAAATTGAAGGTGATGCTAGAAAGGAGTTCTTGAGTGGAGTCTTTGATTTATGAAGACATCCCGCGCTACGATGTGTGGCTCAAAGCTATCATGTTACTCCCCTTATTCTTTGTCCTCATCGGGGTGTTTAATTTGACCAGCGAACCCGGGTCAGCGATTGGCATGTTTGCCACAGCTATTCTTATGGCAGCCATCTACTGGGCAGTATTCCCCCGAAAATACCGCATACTTGAGGGCAAGGTCAAAATAGTGCTGGGAGGGCCATTCTCTTTCAACATCCCCTTCGATACCATCGAAACTGCCAGAGCACCCAAGGGGGCAAGCGTGGGGCTTAACTTCCCGAGTTCGTTCTCAGGTAAGAATGCTGTACAAATCGTTCGCAGAAAGAGGCTGAGCGTCAACATAACTCCCAGTGACCGCGAACTATTTCTCGAGAACCTGGATAAAGCACTAAACAGCTGGAGAAGTCACCATATGGAGGGGACTTAGCAACCTTTAGCCGTCTTTGCGAGGCTTGTCCTGAGCGAAGCGAGGGAACCGGACGAAGCAATCTTGGTGGAAGGGAAGAGCTCAGTGCGACAGTTTGCCGTTGATAAACAACCTTGACATGAGGGCTTGATGAAACCGATTGAATGGCTGGACAACAAGCTTAAGATTATCGACCAGACGAAGTTGCCCCAAACGACAGCTTTTGTTGAGCTCTCTGATTATCATGAGGTGGTAGCCGCAATCAGGGAGATGAAGGTCCGTGGGGCACCGGCTATTGGAGTGGCTGCTGCTTATGGTATTGCTCTCGGAGCCCAAAATATAAAAACCGAGAGTAAAGACAGGTTTATTAGCCAGTTTGACCAGATTCTACAAGCTTTCTCAGTCGCCCGACCCACCGCCGCTAATCTATTCCGCACCATCGACAGGATGAAGAAGATAGCATCAACAACCGATGATACCCCAATAATAAAGCAGGCACTCATCGATGAGGCAAAGAGAATTCATGCCGAGGAGGAGGCTGCCACTGAGCGCCTCAGCCAGCTTGGCGCTGAGCTGATTAAGGATGGTTTCACCATCCTGACACACTGCAACACCGGCTCACTGGCTACTGCCGGCTACGGCACAGCTCTGGGTATAATCAAAGCTGCCAAAAAGCAAGGCAAGAAAATCGATGTAATCGCCACCGAAACTCGCCCCTTACTTCAGGGAGCTCGCCTCACTGCCTGGGAGCTAATGCAGGAGAATATACCAGCAACCTTAGTCACCGATTCTATGGCAGGTTATTTCATCAATCAAGGCAAAGTTGATTGCGTCATCGTCGGTGCTGACAGGATTGCTGCCAATGGCGATGTGGCCAACAAGATTGGCACCTACACCTTAGCCGTGTTAGCCGCTGAAAACGGTATCCCTTTTTATGTAGCTGCGCCTACCAGCACCATCGACCTTTCTTTGAATTCCGGGGCTGAAATCCCCATCGAGGAGCGGAATCCCGAAGAGGTAACCAGCATCGGGGGAGTAATCCTGGCCCCACAAGGCATCAAGGCAGCCAACCCCGCCTTCGATGTAACGCCCCATCGCTACATAACCGCTATAATCACCGAAAAGGGAATAGTAAAAGAGCCATATGGAGACAGGATGAAACTCATCTAGTAGGCAATGAGGCAACTTGATGGCTTTTTGTTTAGTCCTTGTGTAACTGCCACGGATTTGCGCGTGCCGGCCGTACTATCTTCACGGATGTCCGTGCAGGATGCAATTGCAAAACTGGAATTGAGAGTGAGGGTGATGAAGGCGAGACAAGCTTATCAGTGTTGCTTGTGAGAGGCAATAAGCTTTGAATTATTGGCTGTGTGGACTCTATTCAACAGTAATGGTCGCAATAAATGTCCATTCCCCTTTCTCGCCGCCTTCCCAGGGTCTGCCATATTCCATAGATATGATACTAGTGCCTGCTCTGAGCGCCTTGAAAGTCCATACTTCGTGACCAGCAGCTCCAGGAACATCCTTTTCAGGAGGCACGAATTCATGGTTAATTTGCCTTAGTACAGTTTCGTCACTGATTTGTGCCGTCTCTGACCACTGGAAGCCTGTCGACGGGTTAGAGCACAAAGTTACAATTACCGAATCACCAGCATCAGCCTCGGCTTCCCAACTGAAGTGTTGGTCCTTCATAAAGTCATCACAGGATATTTCCAGGGACACCTGTTTACTGGTACAGGCAACTAAGCCAAGTGAGAGAGCAACAAGAGTACATACAAGGATTAGCTTTATTTTCATTCTCTATTCCTCCTTTCATTTCAAACTACCTCCTCTAGTATAAACGAAAAAACAACAAACTGGATAGCTTTGGCTTGTGTAGCCCACCGTTCTGTTGAAGACTGATACGCTGTAGAAACAAAGTTGCAGCTGGGCGCGCTACTTGAAAAAGAATAATTGCACGATGTGACGAAATGTACAATCGACTGGTACAGGGCTTGCCTTAATAAGTCCTAGCGCTTAGGCTAAAGAGTGATTGAGCAGAGATATAGATTAGTGCAGTCTAAAACTATATTCACCGCCTTGCCTGTGGGTGCGGGGTAAAATGCAAGATGGCAGGTGAAAAGTCAAGAGTGTTGATTCTTGTGTCATTTGTCATTGCGAGGCAAGGAGTGCCGCGGCAATCTCGGTGGGGCTTTGGGGGAGTGTTTTGTTTCCCCTCACCTCCCTCCGCCGAGATTGCTTCGCTTCGCTCGCAAAGACAGTGTGGGTTATGTTGTGATTGCTTCGCTGACTGCTTTGTCACTTTGTTCCTCGTAGCTTCGGCTCGCAATGGCAGTATGGTTTTAGGTGAAAGTCGCCTGTCTACAGGTGCAGAACGCATCCGTGCGTGGATGGCATCAGCGCCGGGAGCCTAGGTGGACGCAGTAGGAGCGCAGGCAGGCGGTTTTCCCTTCCGGTGATTAGACCAGAGTAAAAGCCCCCATATTCGGTAAATTACATAGGCAAAACCTGTTGCGAAGTTCTAATTTGGTTTTCTTAGATAATCTGATAAGTGGTACGTGCTTGTTCCCGTAGCCAGTCTCTAAAATCAGGATGAGCAATATTTATCAACACTCTTGCTCTGTCCCTGCAAGTCTTCCCCCTGAGATTGGCTATACCATATTCTGTTACTATATATTGGACATCGTTTCGGGAGGTGGTTACTGATGCACCTCTATCTAAATAAGGAACTATCCGGGATATCTTGCCCCCTGCTGCAGTAGAGGTGGCTGCAAGTATTGCTTTACCACCACTCGATCTAATTGCCCCTCTGACGAAATCCACTTGTCCACCAACCGCGCTAAACTGGTTTGGACCAATAGTTTCGGAATTCACATTTCCAAGTAGGTCTACTTGGATGAATGAATTTATTGAGGTCATTCTGTGGTTTTTGCTTATTATAAATGGGTCATTGGTATACGATACGGGATGCATTTCCACATATGTGTTCTTATCTACAAAATCATACAGTTCTTCGCTTCCCATAATGAAAGTTGCAATCATCTTTCCCTTGTGTAAGGTCTTGCGCCTACCGGTTACTGCGCCACTCTCAACCAAAGGAATGACGCTGTCTGAAAGCATCTCTGTATGTATTCCCAAATCGTGCTTGTCAGTCAGAAAGTGCAAAACAGCATTTGGAATGGCTCCTATGCCGAGTTGAAGCGTGGCTCCATCCTCAATCAAGCTAGCAATGTTTTCTCCTATTCTTTCTTCGGCAGGGCCTATCTCTGGCACTGGAATTGTATACAATGGATAATCGCATTCCACAATGTAATCTATGTCTGACACGTGGATAAAGGAATCGCCTAAAGTTCTTGGCATTCGTGTATTTACTTCTGCAATAACCACTCTTGCGCTTTCAGCACAAGGCTTCGTGTAATCGACCGATATTCCATAACTGCAATACCCCCGGCTGTCAGGTGGGGAAGCTTGTATCAAGGCAACATCCACCGGAAGTTCGCCATTGGAGAACAGAGAGGGAATCTCGCTAAAAAACCTCGGGGTAAAATCAGCCCTACCATCATTAACAGCTTTCCTGGTTGAAGGTCCGATAAACAAACCGTTGAAACGGAAATGCCCTTCCATTTCGGGATATGCATACTCTCCTTTGCCATAAGATACCATATGGACAATTTCCACGTTTTCAAGCTCTTTGGCTCTTTTCACCAAGCTGTCCACAGTTAGCTTTGGCTCTCCGCATGCGTGACCCAGGACCACCCTGTCATTAGACTTTATGACCTTTACAGCGTCCTCAGCTGAAGTCAATTTTTCTCTGTAGTTGTTTTTCCATACCATTTACTTCACCTGCTTCTTAAATTGAACTGATTCTAGGGCTAAAGCGAACTATATCAAAACTCCCCTGAAGCTCGGTTGTCTGGCGATAGCCAATGTAATGTACCGAAGCAAGCAGCAGCATTGCCTCGGTACATCGAGATACAGTATTCATGTATCTATGCGTCACAGTGGCATCAGAGTTCACAATCTAGATTAAATATCTCCCTTAAGGCACCGTCTGAGTTAGCGAGGGATAATAGGTAGAAGTATGTGAGAAGGGTGCCGACTATCATGATAAACTGTTTGCAATGCCGTTGTCACGTTTTTTGCCTTATAAGATAGGTCGCCGGTGTTAGGATTTCGGTCGAAGTGTGGGAAATTACTGCTTGAAATTTCTACCCGCATTCGGTGTCCTTTTTTGAAAACGTTGCTTGTAGACCGAAGGTCAATAGTATATTCAGTCACCGTGCCAGGTTGAATTAGGGTTGCAGGTACTTCGGGACCGTTGCGGTAACGAGCGCGAATTATCCCATCTACGATATTGTAGGCACGTCCATCTGGATAAACGTCAACCAACTTGGCTGTAAAGTCCGTATCTGTCGCGCTAGTGGCTGCATACAGTTTTACGACCACTGGCCCGGTAGCCTCAATGTCATTGGAGAGCACATCGCTGGTATATACAAGTACGTCATGTCTTTGTTCAACATCCAGCTGACTCATGGGGCCGCGAGGGTAGTATATAGGCAATATGTGATTTCCGCCGCGTGTTGGTACAGGGTTGCGGGGGTCATAGATGAAGTGGTCTTCAGTCTCCTCCGCAGGCGAGATCGGTGATAATCCTCCATCTCCTTGTAGAGAATTTGCTTTTCCACCACTATGGAAGTAGAAGGGGATATACTGTGCACGGGCAAGAGGCCACTCATTTTCGTAACGCCAAACGTTATCACCCATGATAAAGAGCTTGACCGGCGGCTCCTCGTCGATTTTGTTCTGAACGCCTTTAAGCCAGTAGTCGAACCACCTCAGCCCCTGGGAGGTCAGATCTCCCTTGAACTCGAGAGATAGAGTTGACGCCGCCAATCCAAAATTAAGTTGTCCCACTGAATCCAATATCCCGAGATGTGTCCAAGGGCCGACGACTAGGCGAGAACTTTCCCGGGCTACAGGTGACTCTGCGTCACGTCGCGTGCGTGTGAAATGTTGCAAATCACAGTCTAGCAATGTGTCATACCAACCAGCAAAGATTAATGCAGGAACCTGCACCTGATTATGTTTGCCGAGCATGGATAGGCTCTTGTGAAAGTCATCATAGGTGTCATGCTTTAAGACATCATAGAAGTATGGAGCAAACCCTCTTCCCAGCTTGACCGCAGAGATGTCTTCCAACGGTAGAGCTCTGAAGATGTCTTCAATATGGTCAATTTCGTGCACAAGAGCCATAAACTCCTTACCACCCATTTTTTCTCGCATGATCGCATTTGGGCCAGCTAGAAGAAGTATCCAGCCAATCACTATTGCCAAATCCAGGGCTCCTCCCCTG
The DNA here is from genome assembly GCA_007280145.1 of Dehalococcoidia bacterium. Classification (GTDB taxonomy): domain Bacteria; phylum Chloroflexota; class Dehalococcoidia; order GIF9; family UBA5629; genus QYPU01. The sequence continues at coordinate 17,286 of QYPU01000051.1, forward strand.
TGTCCAAAAAAGTCTATTGCCGCAGAAAAAGGGAAGATGGCCTTGAGATGGGGTGGATGTGTCGAGGCTGCCTGCCATTGAGTCATCCCAGAATAAGAGTAACCGTGCATGCCAACATTACCGTCTGAATATGGGAGTAGCGCAGCCCATTCAACCGTATCATAGCCATCAGTAAATTCATCACGGTACGGACAAAATCTTACACCTTCGGATTCCCAACGGCCACGTACGTCCTGAATAATGACAACGTAACCTGCTCTGGCAGCCCTGATTGGGTCTAATGTCAAGGTAGCCCATGGTAAGAATGACTTACTGTAGGGAGTTCTTTGTAAAAGTACAGGGTATTTCTTTTCGTCCATAGGTCGGTAGATATCGGCCCGTAGTACAGTTCCGTCGCGCATGGTGGCAGGAACATTATGTTCTACGATAACATTGTTGACCTTCTCTGTCATTTCGTTTCTTCCTCCGATAACAACTGGCAGTAGTGTTGTGTATTATACTACCGTATGGTAGCTTTGACTATATGTGTGTGGTAATTCCGGATGTCTCGGAATTTGTGCCTAGTCAGTTCGCTCCAAATTCCAATTTCTAATCTTGAAATCCTAAATAAATTTGAGTGACCGAAACTCAAAATGCCAAACATCTTTTTGGTGATTTGGATTCAAGAATAAACATGTAGTGCGAGGCTTTAGCCTCGCCTGGGTGGGGGCAGTTGACACTCTTGCCCATCCCCACCAGGCAGCCTTAAAAGGCTGCGCTACTTTGGCTGGTGAGTTTCCTGTTTTAGCTTATCCAGCCAGGCGGTTGATTTAAGCTGTCTCTCCAGAAGATACTTGATGTATTCCCGCATTACCTGCTCCAGCTCCGAGGATAGCTC